>JAITSR010000377.1 GCA_031287655.1 Clostridiales bacterium | reverse complement strand
TTTGCGAGACCACGCAGAACCACAAAAACCACAAAAACCGGAAGAAAATATTTTCAACAACATGTTGACAAGCCGGAATAAGATGATACAATATGGAGTGTGATACAACATGTGCGCATTTTGGCGCGATGCTGTATACAAGGTATAGTATACTATACTCCGGCAAAGGAAGAAGCGGCAAGGTACGAAAGTTACGATGGCAATGAAAAATACGAACGAAGAATCACTTCGGTACAGATGAGAAAGGTCCGATCCGATCATCGAACCAAGCTGCGAATGAGAAAAGAGGCGCGAAAAGACCCGTCAGTCGTCATGAGCTGACGGGTCTTTTCACATGCCGCTAATCGCCGCTGATTTTGATCACGGATTTGACGATGTCCGCTTTGTTGTGCAGGCTCTGTTCAAACGCCGATTGAATCTCGTCGAACGCAAAGACATTCGTGACGACGTCCTTGATGTTCACCGCGCCGCTCGCGACCGCTTCAATCGCGATCGGGTAGATGTGCCGGTAGCGGAATACCGTTTTGAACGTGAGCTCCTTCATAATCGCGACGGTCATCGGGACGTTCACGCTGCCGCCCGCGCTCTGGCCGACGCAAACGACCGTGCCGCCCCTGCGCGCGATTTGGACGGCCTGCGCCGTTGTGACCTCCGTCCCGGCGGCCTCGATCACGATGTCGCAGCCGAGGCCTCCTGTCAGCGACATCACCGCGTCGACCGGGTCCCGCTCCCGCGCGTTGACGACATCCGCGGCCCCGAGCGCGATCGCCTTGCCGAGCCGCTTTTGCTCGATGTCCGTGACATATACCTTCGAGACGCCCATCGCCCGGAGCGCGAGCAGCGACACGAGGCCGATACAGCCCGCGCCCGTCACAAGCGCGCTCATCCCGGCCTGCGCGCCGCCTTGCCGCGCCGCGTGAAAGCCGACGGACAGCGGCTCAATCAGCGCGCCCTCCATGGTCGTCACATTGTCCGGCAGCGGGAAGCACAGAGCCGCCTCGTGCGCGGCATACTCCGAAAATACGCCGTCGATCGGCGGGGACGCAAAAAAGCGGACGTCCGGACACAGGTTGTACATTCCGGTACGGCAGAAAACGCAGCGCCCGCAGGTCTTGCCGGGCTCGAGCGCGACACGGTCGCCCGCCTTTAAATGAGAGACGCCCTCGCCGACCTCCGCCACGACGCCCCCGGCCTCATGCCCGAGCACGAACGGCGGCTTGACGATCCGGTTCCCAATCCGCCCCGATTCAAAGTAATGGAGGTCGGAACCGCAGATGCCGACATACTCCAATTTGATCAGCGCCTCCCCGGGGCGCGGGCTCGGCACGGGCCGCTCCGTGAACCCGATCCGCCCAATATCCGTCATGACCGCGACCTTCATATTCCCCATACGAGCCGCCTCCTTTATATCCCGCATACCAGCCATTCTATCAAATTCCGATGTCGTTGAAAAGGCCGGCCGTATGATGTATAATAAAACAAGTGATTTAACTGACTTCTTCGGTTGTAATGAAAGGATTCTTTTTCGATATGGGAAACGTGCCCAGATACACGATTCTTGCGGTTGACGACGAGCGGTCGAACCTTCTCGTGCTGAATCGGATCCTCTCCCTCGAATATACGCTCCTGACGGCAAAATCCGGGCAGGAGGCCCTGTCGCGCGCCGAAAACGACGCGCCCGATCTGATTTTGCTCGACATCATCATGCCGGACATGAGCGGTTTTGACGTGCTCCGGGAGCTGAAGGCGCGGGAGGAGACGCGGGAAATCCCGGTGATCATCGTCACGGGGCTCGGCGGCGGCGGCGAGGACGAGGAGCGCGGTTTCTTCCTCGGCGCGGTCGACTATATCTCTAAGCCGTTTAACAACGCGATCGTGCGGGCGCGGGTCAAGACGCACATTCAGATGATTCACCAGATCCGCATGAGCGAGCGGCTCGGCCTGTTCGACCCGCTGACGGACATCGCGAACCGGCGCAATTTCGATGAGCGCATCGCGATGGAGTGGCGGCGCGCGAAGCGCGAGCGGGAGCCGCTTTCGTTTTTGATGATGGACGTCGACAAGTTTAAAAATTACAACGATACATACGGTCACCCGCAGGGGGACGCGCTGCTAAAGACGATCGCCCGGATTTTTTCGGCTGCCGCGCGCAGGCCGTCGGATCTCGCGGTCCGCCTTGGCGGGGAGGAATTTGGAGTTCTGCTGCCTAAGACGGACAGGTCCGCCGCGTTGAACATCGCGGAGCGCATCCGCGCCGAGGTCGAGCGGACGAAAGTCCCGACCGCGGATGGCGGGGAGACGACCTCGGCGACGATCAGCATCGGCTGTGTGACGATGGTCCCGACGGAGCGGGAATCCATGCAGCAGTTCATCGTGACCGCGGACGAGCGTCTCTATTACGCAAAAAGGTCCGGACGCAACCGGGTCTACGCCGGGGACGGCGCAGCCGACGCGGCCGAACGCGGCGAGACGAACAGTGCGGCTGACGGCGAGGCGAGCGGGCCAACCACGGCCGGAGCCGATGCGGTCGGAGCCGATGCGGCCGAACAAAAAAACGGGCAGGGGGGCGCGCCGTGAAGGTCTATGGTTTTGTCGGCCCGAGCGGGACGGGAAAGAGCCACAGGGCGCTGGAGGTCGCGCAGCGCAACCGTGTGCCTTGTATTCTGGACGACGGACTTTTGATCCGGGACAATCTGGTTTTGGCGGGTACATCCGCAAAGCGGGAGCCCTCGAGGCTCGCTTCCGTGCGCCGCGCGCTCTTTTTGGAGCAGCGCCACGCGGACGCCGTGCGCGACGCGCTGCTCGCCTCCGGGACCGATTCCGTTCTGATCCTCGGGACCTCCGTCAACATGGTGGACGCGATCGCAAAGCGCCTTTCCCTGCCCGCGATCACAAAATATATCGACATCTCGGACATCGCGTCGGAACGGGACATCGAGGCCGCGCGCACCGTGCGAAAAACGGAGGGCAAGCATGTGATCCCGGTCCCGACCTTCGCGCTCAAAAAAGAATTTTCCGGCTACTTTCTGGACCCGCTGCGCCGTCTGGCCAGAAGGGGTAAGCGCCCCTCGTCCGGGGCGATCGAGACGATCGAAGCGGGAGAGCGCACGGTCGTTCGGCCCACGTTCAGCTATCTTGGCGGGTATACCATATCGCGAGCCGCGCTTGAGCAGTTGGCGTCCCGTATCTCCGAAAAGGCGCCGGGCGTCGCGCGGGCGTCGGAAATCCGGGTGGATTTTTCAGACGAGGGGCTCGCTTTGGAGCTTTCATTGTCAATGCGATACGGATGCAGGATTCACGAGGCGCTAAAAGAGACGGCGGCGCGGCTCCGCGCGGAGTTCGACCGGCAGACCGCGCTGCATGTGCGCGAAATCGCTCTGACCGCAAAGTCGCTCGCATCGCCATGAGCCAAGACGCGTCGGCATGCGTTGGTCTTATGAGGTAAATACAAACGGGGGGAAGAAGAAAAATGGAGACAAACAGAAATACGGCGGTTGCGTATGGTGTGCGCCAGATCACGATCGCGGGTGTTCTGACCGCGATGACGGTTGTAACGACGATGTTTACAAAAATTCCGACGCCGCTGATACAGGGCTATTTTAACTTGGGGGACACGGTCGTGCTGCTCGCGGCGGTGCTCTTTGGCGGCTGGACGGGGGCGTTCGCCGGCGCGGTTGGCTCGGCTCTCGCGGACATTCTGCTCGGCGGTTATCTTTTTGCTCCGATCACGTTTCTTGTAAAAGGCATTGAGGGCTTTGTCGTCGGGCGCTGTGTCGGCGGCGGACTCGCGGGCGGAAAGTTCGGTTTTGGCTCGGGCGCGGGCGGAAGCGCAAACGCCGGTTCGGGCGCGGGCTTTGGCATCGGTACGCGCTTGGGCGCCGGGCCCGATACGAGGCGGGACGCGGCGGGCACTTCGCCGGTCGGTTGGAAGCTGACGCTGTTCCTCTGCCTTGGCGCGGCGCTGATGGTGTTTGGATACTTCCTCGCGGAGGCGACTGTCCTCGCGCTGTTCGACGAGGCGTTCGGTTTTGTCGCGGCGGTCGGCGAGCTGCCGTTCAACCTTGTACAGGGCGGGCTTTCCGTCGCGCTTGCGCGTTTGATCCTCGAAGGGCTGAAGCGGGCGCGGGTAATCTGACGGCCGTGCCGCAATCCGGCGTCGGCGTCGGCAATCTTTCGACTATGCGGACAATCTGACGGCCATACCGCAATTCCACATCTGCGCGGGTAATCTGACGGCAATCGGAAGGAGTGGTCACGAATATGGATAAGTACTATTTTTTCAATAAATACGCGATCGACGAGCGCCGTTTCGCCGAGCTGGGCCTCTCATGGGACGAGCTTATGCGCATCTACGAGGACTACGGCAAGCGCCTCCCCGTATATGAGGATACGGCGCGCTTCCTTGCCGAGATACTGAACAAGGAGGCCGCGATCCACTCGATCAAGTACCGGGTCAAGGACAAGGAGCACCTGATTGAAAAGATTATCCGCAAATCGTCGCTCGAACCCGCGGCGGAGCCGTTTACGGTCAGAAACTACCGCAGAACGATCAAGGACCTGATCGGCCTGCGCGCACTGCATCTGTTTAAGGAGAATTGGGTCGACATTCACCGCTTCCTCGCGGACAACTGGGATTTTTATACCACCCCTAAGGCGAACTACAAGAAGGGGGACCCGGAGACGCTGTTGGACCTCTATACGCACTTGGGCTGCGAGCTGAACGAGCATCGCCACGGCTACCGTTCGATCCACTATCATTTGCGCGTCCGTCCCGGGCGGCACGAGCTGGTCGCCGAGGTACAGGTGCGCACGCTGTTTGAAGAAGCGTGGAGCGAGATCGACCACTATTTTCGCTATAGTCTCAAGCGGGAGGACGAGCAGGCGGAGCCGTACCTTGGCATCCTGAACAACATCACGTCCAACGCGGACGCGCTGGCCTCCTACATCAACCAGCTCGAGACGTTCAGCCGCGACGCGGCGGGGGTCGGGGACGCGGCGCCGGAAGCGGGCGGAGCGGCGCCGGGAGACGCGGGGCCGGGCGGCGCGGGGCCGGGCGGGGCCGAGCCTGTGCCGCAGCAGTTAAAAGTCAGAGACATCTACAAAAAGGTACGCTATGGATGAAAGACCGATCGGCGTGTTCGACTCCGGACTCGGAGGGCTGACCGTATTAAAGGAGATCAGGGCGCGCCTGCCCGACGAGGGCGTCGTCTACTTCGGGGATTGCGGCCGGGCGCCCTATGGCGTAAAGTCACGGGAGACGATCGTCCGCTACACCTTCCAAAATATGCGTTTTCTTTTGAGCCGGAACGTCAAACTCGTCGTGATCGCGTGCAACACCTCAAGCGCGTATGATGGTTATGCGCTCGCCGCGCAGGCGTTTGAGGTTCCGGTTATCGAGGTGATCGGGCCGGGCTCCGCGGAGGCCGCGCGCGTGACGCGGAACCGCAGGGTCGGCGTGATCGGGACGTCGGCGACGATCGGGAGCCGGGCGTATGAACGCGCAATCGGCGCGATCGACCCGCAAATCAAGGTGTTCGCGCGGGCCTGCCCGCTGTTTGTGCCGCTCGTCGAGGAAGGCGCGCATTGGTGGGGGCATGAGGTGACGCGCAAGGTCGCGGAGGAATATTTGAGCGGGTATCGCGAGGATGGGATCGACAGTCTCGTCCTCGGCTGCACGCATTACCCGCTGCTGCAGGGCGTGATTTCGGAAGCCGTCGGCCGGGGGATTGAGCTGATCAGCTCCGCGGGCGCGGTCGCGGCCGAGGTGGAGCGGACGCTCGACGCGTGCGGACTCCGGCGCGGCAGCGATTCGCAAAGCGGTGATTCGCGGGGCGACGCGGAACTGAGCGGCGCCGGGCTTGGCGGCGTCGGGAAATCCGCGCCGGAACTCTCGTTTTATACGAGCGACAGCGTCGAAAAGTTTGAGCCGCTCTGCTCCGCGATCCTTGGGGAACCGGCGGGCGCGCGCGTGTATAAGCTGGATATCGAAAAATACAAAGGCGGTTAGCATAATGGAGAAGAATGTAATCGTTTCCGTGGTCGGGCTTCAAATCAACGAAGGAGAGCGCCCGGACCTGATGGAGCTTGTCACGGAAGGCACTTATCGCAAAAAAGGCGACGCGCATTACATTTCCTATCAGGAGAGCGAGATGACGGGAATGGAGGGCACGACGACGACGATCAAGGCGGCCGGCGACGAGCTGACGCTGATCCGGTTCGGCGCGGTGAACTCGCAGTTCGTCTTTCGGCAGGGCAAAAAACATCTGTCGCATTATGACACCGGCTTCGGTTCTTTTACGGTCGACATTATGGCAAGAAACGTCGAGATCGACATCGGGGAGCACAGCGGGAATATTCGGCTCGGTTACGAGATGGCGATCAACGACGGAGAGATGGTGTTCAGCGACGTCCTGATGCAGATTCGGGAGGCCGCGCCCGGGCAGGCCGAGTTTTCCGCCGATCGGAACGGCAGCCAAATGGACCTTAATTAGCTTTAAGTAACGCCAATCCAAGGCGTAAAAAAAACCACCCAAACAGCCGATATATACTATATACTCTATGCCTTGCATCGCGGGGTTTTGCGCCTTGCATCGCGTGATACCGGTGTTTTCGCTTTTTGGGAGGTTTTCGATGCGGATCATTGACGCTGTACGAAATAAATGTGTTTTATGTGTTTTAGCCGTCGCCCTGCTGCTCGCGCTCGCCTTGCCGCCGCCCGGCCCCGCGTTTGCGGCGACGACCGAGCGGGTCGAAAACGCCTATGTCGGCGCGCGGGACTTCCGGGAGGTGCTGTTTAACATCGACTTTCCGGACGTGGTCGGCGCGTGGTCGCAAGGCGCGGTCTACGAGGGCGGCGCGCTAGATATTGTCAAGGGCTTCGGCGCGGAGTATTTTGGCCGGGAGCTCGTGATGACGAAGGCGCAGGCGCTCGCGATGGTTTTTCGCGCGGCGGGGCGGGAGGCCGAGGCGCAGCTCGCGGGTGAAAAGCTCGAGACGGCGAACCGGAGCGCGGGCCTTCCGGCGGCGGACGCGGACACCGTGTGGGTCAACGGATGCCTCCAGCTCGCGCGCGACGGGGGCCTGATTTCAAAGGACGACTATGACGCGGCGCTCGGCGACGCGGCCGCTCAGGCGCGTTCGGCCTTTCGGCGCGGACAGCCCGCGACGCGTCAGGAGTTTGGTTATTGGATGGCGCTCGCGCTGGGGATCGCGCCCGTGCGCGGCCAGCAAGCCCTGTTTACGAACTACGCGGACTGGCGGTCCGCGGACAGCCTGTATATCCCCTATCTTGAGGCCGCGCTCCGTGAGCATATGATGTCCGGGAACGCGGACGGGACATTTTTGCCGCTCGCCGGGATCACAAGGGAACAAGCCGCTCAAGTGGTCAAGAACGCCTCGCGTTATGTGTACGCGAAAAACGGCGTCCGGGAGTCGGAAGGGACGGTCGAGCGGGTTGACCGGAGCATCGCCGCGGGCCCCACGGGCGCAAAGTCGGAGCTCTCGCGCACGGTGTTCTATGTGCGGAACGCGCTGGGCGCGCTCGATACGATCACAACGGAGGCGTCTGTCTCCGACAGCTCGGGCGCGGCTTCCGCCGCGCGGAGCGAAAACGGGCTCGTCGTGAACGTCGGCGGCGGTCTTGACGACGGCGGCGCGCTCCGGCAGAGCGACCGGATTCGCTATCTCACGGCCAAAAACCCCGAAACGGGCGGGCCGGATATCGTCAAGTACGTCGAGGCGCTGCCTTCCGCGGCCGCGCGCAGTTATGTGCTCGCGCAGATCGACAGGATCGACGCCGCGGCGCGCAGGATCGTCTTTACGCAGTTCTTCCCGATCGCGTACCCCACGGCGGGGGAGCTCAAGCGCGTCGCGGCGGCATCCCCGGAGCTCGCCCGCCTGTCCGCGGAATACAGGTACGGCGGCGACCTCTCGGTCGTGATTGACGGCAAACGCGCCGCGGCCGACGACCTCGCGCCCGGTATGAACGTGATCCTCGGCGTCGAAAACTATCGGAACATCTTCTGGATAGAGACGACGGGTTTGGGCTACAGGCTCGGAGAGACCGGCATCGTGCGCGGCATTGTAGAGGAAAACAACCCGGTGCTCGGCTATCTTTCGCTGTACAGCGAACCGTCCGGGTCCGGGTCCGGGGCGGGAGCTTCGGGGGCTTCGGCAGGTTCCGCCGCCGCCGCGGGATCGGCCGTCCTTGCGGATTCGTCCGTTCCGGCGGCCCCGGCGCTGGCGCTCTACAGCTACACCGACCCCGCGCGCATCGACGTCCGGAAGGATGGCGCGCCGACCCAAATCGACGCGATTGAGGCGGGCGACTCCGCGTATGTCAAACTCGACGGGAACGGCGAGATCGCGGCGATCAGCGCCGTCGAAAACTATAAGCTGCGCTACGGCACGGTGCTTTCGGTCTCCGGGAACTCCGCGGTCGTCCGCTATGACACGGGCGGCGCGGGCGGCGAAACTGCCGGGACCGGCGTCGGCGCCGGTTCCGGGCTCACGCAAAACCTTGAACTCGGCGCGGACGTGCTGTATTTTCAGGACTATCGGCTTGTGAGCAAGGCCGCGCTCGTACCCGGCGCGAGCATCCGCGCGCTGATGCACGATTCCGGCGGTTCCTCGACCGTCCGGGAGATCACGATCGCGAGCCTTGGCGGCGGGGGCCGCGGACTGGTCGGGAGCGTCTATAAAGCGGTGCTCTCACGCATCGACGAGGCCTCGCGCAAGGCCGTGGTCTACGACGTCCAACGCCTGCGCAACGGCAAGTGGGAGAAGGTCCCCCAAAAAGGCTTCGGCACGATCCCGATCGACGAGGCGACGCAAATCTATTTGAACAATGAGAGCTTTGCGCCCGCGCGCGTCAACAAGCTCCTGCGCGGCAACGAGGTGTACATCGCGGCGCGCACTGATTACGGCGGGGCGGAGGTCGCGGCGCTTGTGAACATTCGCGGCGCGGACGACAAGGAGCAGCTCTATGACGACGTAATCAAAAGCGTGCGGAGACCGGCCGGTCTTTTTGGCCTTGCGAAGGGACCTTCGGACATCGCGGCGGGCAATTGGACGATCGTGGTCAAGGACGGCAGGCTCGTGATGGGCGCGAACATCGAGACGGACGATCAGGTCTATGTCGTCGCGAGCCGCGAGGACGCGACGGGCAGAATGAAAGCGGAGGTCGTCGAAATCTTCGACCGGGTCGGCGCGCCGCAGCTGGAAATCTACCGCGGGCGCGTCTCAAAGATCACGCGCGACACGGAGTTCACGCTCGAATCCTTCTCGCAGCTCGAGGGGACCGGCACGGAGTGGCGCTACGCGAATACGCCCAAAACATTTTCGATCTCCTATGACACGCGGCTCCTGACGGAAAACGGCGTCGAGCCGGCGCGCAATTTTGACAGCCGCGGCGCGAACAACTACGTGGACGCGCAAAGGACAGTGTACGTCGTCGCGCGTGGCAATGAGGCGCTCGCGATCAGCGCCGCGCCCTACGGGATCGTGAATCTGCGGGGCGAGGCCGGGAGTTTTGACGGCGTGAGCTATGACGAGGACGGGCGGCCGGTCGAGGGGCCGACCGGCGTGACGCTATACGGCGTGTCGATTTACGATCGCGTAAAATACGTTTGGGCGGATCAAAAAGGCGATGCCGCGATCGCGATCGGACTGAACAGCCTGATTATCAAGGGCGATGAAATCCTCTCGGCGGCCGATATAGAAAAAGGCGATCGCCTGCGCGTCGTCACCACGCTTGTCACGACGCCGCCCGCGGCGACACCACCCGCGACGCCGCCTCCTTCCGCGGCGGCCACCGGGACGGGGTACATAATAATTGTAGAAAATTAACAAGGGGGCGGTGCGGATGCAGGTGCGGATGCAAATGAAACGAGATCGCAAAAAAAGGCGAGGATTTATTGCGGGCGCGGCGCTCGCGCTGTGTTTGGCGCTCATCGCGCCCCCGGCCCCCGTTTTCGCGCGGGACGGCGTCGGCGGCTTTGACGGCGCGGGCATTTCCGCGGGCGAGGTCGCCGGCCGCACGACACTGGACTATCAGGAATACACGTTTGTGACCGGGGAACCGGTGCTTTTGAAGGGCACGCTGACGATCACGAAGTCCGAGAGCAACGGGCAGATCACATCGGTCTTTTCCTACAAGCTGAACAACGCGGCAAAGGGCTTTCAGCTTACGCGCGACTTCTCGTTCAACACGGTCAGCACGCCGAAAGACGGCGGACAGACGGTCACGGAGACGACACTCGCGCGCGACCCGAGCGAGAAGCTCGTGACGGACGGAGACACCTACACGCTACGCACGCTTGATTTTACGCGGTCCAGCCTCGCAGACGCGAAACCCGCGGTCGGGTACTACTCCGGCAACACATGGTATCGGAAGCGATACGAGGTCGGCGGCGGGACCGCGACGACTTCGAGCGGCACGTTCGTCACGGTCGAGTCGACCGGGGAGTTTTACGGCTTTGACCAGTATTGGGGCAGCGCGGACGTCGAAAATTCGGAATACATCATTGAATATATCGAAAACCCGCAGGACGCGGGGCCGGAGCGCGAAAGCTGGTCCGGAACCGCAAACGTGCGGCGCTCCCAATCGACGGTCACGGAGCTGCGCTATGTCGCAAACGAACCGACCGCGATCAGCTTTCGGGGCGGCTTCTTAGAGACGCGAAAGAACGACAACGTGCTCGAGTTTACGGCGCGGATGCCGGAATTTGCGGCGGACGGGATCGCGACGGACCGGCTGAAGCGCTATTCCGACACCGCGCAGATTTCTACGTTCCCCTCCACAAAGCGGCTCGTATCACCGGATCTGCGCCAGATTCGGGGGCATTGGGCCGAGGAAGCCGTCTCAAAGCTCTTTGGGCTGGAGGTCCTGACCGGCCGGGCGTCGGAGTTTCTCCCCGACCAGTATATCACGCGCGCAGAGTTTGCGGTGGGGCTCGTGGCGGCCGCGAAAACCGTCCCGGACGACCCGTACCTCCGCGCCACTTCACGCGGCGCGTCCCCCCGCTCCGCATCGCGCAAGGCGGCGGAGCCTGCGCCGAGTTTTACGGACGTACCCGCGTCGCACGCCTATTTTGCCCAAATCGAGGAAGCTTTCGCGCGCGGACTTCTGTTCCCGGCGGACAAGAACGAGTTTGAGCCGAACGGCGCGATCACGGTCGCGGACGCGGCGGTCGCCTTTATCCGGGCGCTCGGGCTCGAGTCGCTCGCGACCGCGCACGGCGCGATCACCGAATACGCGGACGACACGGGCATCCCGGACTACGCGCGCGACGCGCTCTATGTCTCGCAAAAGATCGGCCTCCTGCGCGGGGACGAGCGCGGCAACATCAATCCGACGAGGACGCTCACAAAGGCCGATGCCGCCGTAATGCTCGACCGATTCGTCGAATATATGCGGACCGACCTGAAAGCCGATTACCGCGACCGCCTGATGGACTATTAAACCCGACCGCGGCGCGGGCGCCGCCTCGGCGGCTTCCCCGCTGCCACCCCGGTCGTCGACCCGGCTGCCGATTCGGTCGTCACGCCGTTAAATCATGCCGCCGTCGGGGCGCATCTCCGTCATGTTGCGCCAATACCGCTTTGGCATAAAGTTCATTTGCAGTCTCGGGTTCTTGCGCTCCGGAACGGCGACAGCCTGATAAAACGCTTTCCAGAGGGCGCGGAAGGCGCGCTCGTCTTTTGAGTATTCCGGGAGCGTGAGGCCGACCGCGTCGGCAAGATACCACGCTTTCGCGTCATAGATCCCCGCAAGACCTCGCCGCGGGTCGTACAGCAAGAAGGGAATGTCGGGGAAACGGTCCGCGAAGTGCGGCATCAGCAGCGGGATTTGATTATTCTCGGGCGTGATCTCCGAAAACTGCACGCCGTTCTCCATGACGGAAAAGCGCACAAAGCCCATGAGCTTGTTCAGCTCCCGGCTCACGCCGCGGTGCAGCGAAAAAACATCGAGTACGGCGGGCTCGGCGAGCCGGTCCGCGATACTCCGGCCCGTTCGGAAGGCGAGCGCCAGATAGCGAAAGACCTTTGTATAGCGCTCCGGATCGTTTGAGAGATATGCCATCCACACCTGTTCATATACGAGCGAACCGAGCTTTTTGAGGATACCGGCGCGCACGCGCCCGGCCTTTTGATCGTCCGTCATGATGATCGTCGGTATGGCGCAAAGACTCTGCTGAAACGCCTGCCTCGCGTGGACGCCCGCCGGGAAGCGCCGCGTTTTAAACGCCTCAAAAACGGAGGTCAGGAGCCCCTCAAAGCTCCCGTCGATGATGTACATGAGGTCCGTCGTCATGGTTATGACCATTCCTCCTTTGTGTTATAGCTGCCCGGTGACTGACATGCGGTCGTCCTCGAAAGTTGGGAGCGCCGCCGGGACAAAGGCCGCGCCCGTAATTCCGGACGCCGCGGCGCGCGCCGAATCCATGCCGCCGACCGCCGCGGCGAGCGCCGCGTCCGTGATCCCCACATTTCCTGTGGGCAGAAAGGAGAGCTGTGTCGGCGGCGGCCCCCCGGCCAGACTGAGCGCTTCAAGCCTAGACCCCGCCGTGAGGTTCCGGCAGATCGTCTTTTCGTCAAAACGCAGGCCGTACATGTACTTTCCGGAGCAGGTTATAAAGTAGACGGCGCGCTTTAGGACGACGCCGAGTTTTTTTAAGGCCGCAAAGTCCAGCCGCGCCGTCCGGCGCGCCGCGACGATGCGCCGCGCGGAGTTGACGCCGATGCCCGGCACGCGCAGCAGTATCTCGTATTCCGCGCGGTTCACCTCCACCGGGAAGCGGTCGAGGTGGCCGAGCGCCCAGTTGCACTTGGGGTCGATCGCAAGGTTCAGGCTGCTGCGGGTCTCGCTCAAAAGCTCGGACGCGGCAAAACCGTAGAACCGCATAAGCCAGTCGGACTGGTAGAGGCGGTGCTCGCGCAGGAGCGGCGGCGGCTGCCCAACGGGCAGGAGCGCGTGGCTGCCGATCGGGATGTACGCCGAGTAAAAGACGCGCTTTAGCCGGAACTTTCGATAGAGGCTCTCGGAGAGACGCAGAATCTGAAAGTCGGAATCCGGCGTCGCGCCGATGATCATCTGCGTACTCTGTCCGGCGGGCACGAAGCGCGGCGCGCCGCGGAACAGCGCAAGCTCGCTGCCCGACTGCGCGAGCCTGTCGCGGATATAGCCCATCGGGCGGATCACCGCGTCCCGCCCTTTGTTGGGCGCAAGGAGGTTCAGGCTCTTTTCGGAGGGCAGCTCGATGTTCACGCTCATGCGGTCGGCGAGCAAGCCGAGCCGCGAGACGAGCGCATCGGAGCAGCCGGGGATCGCCTTTACATGAATATAGCCGTTGAAGCGGTGGACGCGCCGCAAAAGATCAAGGACCCGGAGCATCCGCTCCATCGTGTTGTCGGGCGTGCCGACGACGCCGGAGCTCAAAAACAGCCCTTCGATATAGTTGCGCCGATAAAACGCGATCGTCAGGTCCGCCAGTTCCTCCGGGGTGAGCGAGGCGCGCGGCACGTCGTTTGAGCTGCGGTTCGCGCAGTATTTACAGTCGTAGACGCAATAGTTGCTCATCAACAGTTTGAGCAGCGAAATGCAGCGGCCGTCCGTCGCAAAGCTGTGGCAGATACCCGCGGCCGCCGCGTTGCCCATGCCGCCCCGCGCGCCCGCGCGCCCGACGCCGCTCGATGTGCAGGCGACGTCATACTTTGCCGCTCCCGTGAGGATTTTCAGTCTTTCCATCAGTTCCATACGCCGCCTCGTCTACCCTTTCGTTCCGTTCGTTTTTTCTTCGCCCGTCTACCCTTTCGTTCCGTTCATTTTTCCGCTTCGCCCGTCCGACATTGGTTCCGGCTCCGTTTGCTC
>JAITSR010000372.1 GCA_031287655.1 Clostridiales bacterium | reverse complement strand
GCTTTGACGAGAGCGAGACGTACAGCCTCTATACGGTTCGGGCAGACAGGAGCGCGGCGGCGGGCGATCAGCCTTTGTATGTCGGCGCGGATTTTATCGTCGACGTCTCGAAAACGCGGATTGCCGCGGACGGCTTTGGCTACGCGGCGAACGCGTATGGCGCGGTGCGTCTCGTATCGCTTTGCGACGGCTTTGACAGGGGTGTTGCGCGGCATATTTACCTTGTCGGTCAGGACGTCGAAATTCAATTCAAAGGGTATGAGGACGCGGACCTCTCGCGTGAGACGGGGCTTGTGGCGGTCGAGGTCGAAAAACGCGCCGTGAGCGCCCGTGATTATCTGTTGATGTTCTCGGACGCGCGCGCGCTTGCCGCAAAAAGCGTCGGTGGCACGCCGCCCGACTACTATGATGAAAGCCTCTATCGCGTGTATGCCGAAGCGCTGGACGGTCTCCTTGCGGTTCACTATTTCTTTTCGCGAAGCGAAATCTACGCGCGGGCCGAGCAGCCGCGGCTCCGCAGCCTTGTCGAAACGATTCGCGTCCCCGCGGGCGCGTCCCGCATCGTTTCGGCGGATTTAGAGACGCACGCGCCGCCGCGTCCGCGCGCGCCGGGGTCGCCGGAAACGCTGCTCGGACGCGTGCGGGGGAGGCTTTTTGCGCGCTTCGGCTATCTTGAAGGCCCGCTTACGGCCGCGGGCCTGTTCACGTTGACCGCGCTGGCCGCGCTGGCCGCGGCCGCCGCCACAAGCGCCGTGCGGCGCTTGTGGCACAGACATTTTTAGTCGGATAAATAGTTGGCAAGTTACTCTGACTTATGATAAAGTTTAATTGCACAGCAAAAGGTTTATACGCGAAGGTAAGATGGATATAAATTGTTGGTAAATGAGCCGCTTGGCGCGATTGGGGGTTTTGGGTTTGGCAGGGAACGGCGTCGATTTTAAGGCAAATGCAAACGGGCTGGTTGTTGTGTTTGACAGGGACGAACCCTTTGACGACATTTACGGGCAGATCGCCCGGAAGCTCGAGTCGGGGGGCTTTTTCTTCCAGACGCGCTATCTCGCGGTGTCCTATCGGGGGCGAAAGCTCACGCAGGAGGAAGAAGGCAAAATATCCCGCATGATGGCCGAAAAGACGGGCGCAAAGACCGTCATCTTTGAGGTCGACAGCGATTTTGAGCGCGAGACCAAGCATCCGGCGGCGGCAACGGCGCGCGCGCGGACGGAGGATGGAGGCGGTCCCTTCGGCGCGGCGTCCGGAGACGGGGAGCAAGGCGCGGGCGGCCACAGCCGTGACCGGGAACACGGCAAGCCGCGCGAGCCGCAGACGCCGGACATCGCCGCGGCGGTTCGGCGGCGTTATGCGTCTGTCGACCTCGACGAGTGCCTTACGAAATTTGTCAGAGGCACGCTGCGCTCCGGCAAGCTCATAAGCTATGACGGCAACGTCGTTGTGATCGGAGACATCAACCCCGGCGCGGAGGTGGAGGCGACGGGCAACATCATCGTGCTCGGCACGGTCCGGGGCATCGTTCACGCGGGGGCCGGGGGCAATAAAGAGACCTCGGTGATCGCGCTGCACTTCGCGCCGACGCAGCTCCGCATTGCGGACATCATCACGCGCCGCACGGATCAAAGGGTCGGCGGCGGAAATCTGATCCCTGAGATCGCGCATCTCAAGGGCGACACAATCGTCTTTGAGCCGCTGTCCGCCCAAACCGGAAAATAGTATCCGGACGGCCGGACGACCGGACAATCAGAATGCGACGGGACGACCGGAATATGACGGGACGACCGGAATATCGGCTGATAAGGAACGAACGATCGGCATCGGGCGGTTCTGTGTCAGACGGCGGCGGCGCTGCTGCCCGCCAAGTGACCGCTCGCCCACGCCCATTGCAGATTATAGCCTCCGCAGTCGCCCGCGACGTCCAGAATTTCACCCGCGGCGTACAGGCCGGGGGCTTTTTTCGATTCAAGCGTCGCCGTGTCAAAATCCTCAAACAGGAGTCCGCCGTATGTCACTTGCGCGCTGTCAAAACCCATCGTCCCGGTGATCTCATGCCGCCAGTCTTTTAAGATGGCCGCGAGGCGGCGCAAAACCGCGTCCGAGCCGACGGCGCCATTCGGTTCGGCTAGGGAAGGTTGGGATTGGGGAGTGCGCGGAAGCGGACAGCTGACCTTTGCGAGAATTAGCGCGGCGACGCGCTTATGCAGGAAACCGCCCAAAATCTCCGCGAGCGGCGCGCCCGGGCGCGCTGTCGCCTGTTCCGAAAGCAATTGCGCCAACTCCCTATTTGTGTATTCGGGGAATAGATCCACCGATGCGACGCCCATGACACGACCACCGCCGCTGGCATGGCCGCCGCCGACACCACTGCCGCTGGCATGGCCGTCGCTCCCGGTAGCAGGGTTTCCGCCGCTATAGACGCCACCGGTCCCGCTTTTGCCGCCGCTTCCGCTCTCCGCTTCGACGCCGTATGGCGCGAGCCGGAGCGACAGGTTCAGCGCCGGAATCCCGGAGACGCCGTAGTCTGTGAACAGCAGTTCCCCGTTTTCCCGATACAGCTCAGCCGGGCCGGACGCGCCGGACGCGCCGAGGGTTTCGGTCGCCTTGGCCGGGCCGGACGCGCGTGTCGCGCCTGACACGTTTTGAGTGCGCGGCGCGCCCGGCGGCGGCGTCGGGAGAAGCGCGATCCCCGCGCGCAGCCGCACGCCCTTTAGCCCCCGGATGCCCTGCGGCGCAAGGCGAAGCTGCGTGAGCGCGGGCGCGGGTTCGGCGAGCCGGTGTCCGAAGGGCAGGAACAGCGCGTAGCCGCCGCCATTGGAACCGAAAACGGGCGAAGCCTTACCTCCCGTCGCGACGACCACCCGATCGGCGGCGATCATCGCCCCGCCCCGAAAACGCACGGCAAAGCGGTCGCCGCGCCGTGTGACCGAGAGCGCCTCCCTCCCGCACAGCTCCGAGACGCCAAGGCGCGCAAGCTCCGCGCGCAGCGCGTCAAGAACCGTGCTCGCAAGGAACGTCCGCGGGTACAGGCGGGTTTCGTCCTCGAGCGCCGTAGGCACGCCGAGACTCAAAAAAAAGCCCCTCGTAAAAGAGAAGCCATAACCGCGCTCAAGAATTGAAAACGCGGGACCCGCGCCCGCGCCGTGATAATTTTGCAATTCGATTGAACTGTTTGAGAGATTGCAGCGCCCGCCTCCGGTCGCGAGCAATTTTTTCCCGACGCGGTCCATCCGCTCCGCGAGCACGACGTCCGCGCCCGCGCGCGCCGCGCAAACCGCGGCTGTCAGGCCTGCCGCCCCTCCGCCGATCACAAGGACGCGCGGCCCTTTTGCGCGCTTTTCGCGAACCGCGCCATCCCCGATATTCGCCGCCCCGGCGTCCGCCGACGCGCCCGTTCCGGCGCTCATCGCCGCGCGGCGTTCCATGCCTCAATCACCGCGTCCTGATGCAGCTGCGAGAAAGCCTTGTTGTTGTTGTGCGTCGAACTCCCCTTAAAATGGATACAAATCTGCCCGTCCATGTCGTTGGCGGAGTTGACACCGCCGCCGTGCGGCATCCCGTTGATTGAGGCCGCGATCGTATGTCCGTTGATCGTGACCCACACGGGGCGCGGATCCCAGCTCCACTTGCCGCCGTATGTTTGCAGCAGCAGGAAGGTGTCGTCCTTCGTCACCGGCTCTACATCCGCGTGCGCGCCGTTGGAAAAGCTCTTGACATGGTATATGATCCCCGTGCGGACGTCATATACGGACGCCGCGACACCGATTGTAAAAATGTTTTTGGCGGCCGACCAGTCGAGCAGCTCCACGCCATTCGGAGCGGGCGCGGATGCGGAACCCGACGCGGAGGCGCCGGAAGATGACTGCGCCGCGATTTTTGCGGGCTGTTCGGCGGCTTTCGGCTTCGCGTTCAAAAGGTCAAGCGTCGCCTTGCCGACGACCCCGTCCGCCTCGAGCCCGTTCGCGCTCTGAAACGACTTTACGGCTTCCTCGGTCAGGGGGCCGAACTTCGCGTTTTTCGGACCTTTGTAAAAGCCCTTTTCCGTGAGCGCGGTCTGGATATTTCTGACCGCTTCGCCTTCGTCGCCCAGACGATAGGAACCGGAGTGAGCGCTCTGCGGCTCCGGCGGCTTTTCCGAGAGCTTTGCGAGCGTCTCGCTGCCGACGACGCCGTCGACCTCCAAACCCTTGCTCTCCTGAAACTTCATGACGGCTTCCTCGGTCAGAGGACCGAATTTGCCGTTGACCGGCCCTTCGTAAATACCCTTTTCTTTCATTAACGTCTGGAGTTCCCGGACCGCGTCCCCTTCGCTGCCAAACCGCAGAGCGCCGCTCTCGGACGCCGCGGAACCGCCCGCGCCGCCGTCTTGCTTTGTGGCCGCGACGCCTTTGACGACCTCAAGGAACTCGCTCTTGATATACCCCGTCGCGCCTTCAAACACGACCTTTGTCCACACGTCGCCCGTCCCCTGTACGCTGACTTCAAAGCCCATCGGTACGAGCTTTAGCACCTTGGCGTCGGTTGACGGCTTTTCCCGCAGATTCACAGATTCGGAGACGCGCGTGAGATCGGCGAACGAGACGACCGCGGGCGCGGCGCAAAGGACGATCAGAACCATGACCGTCAATTTCACCAATGTCCGCAAGTGGGTTTTGTTCATATTTTTAACAGCCTTTCGGCATATAGCCTGCACGTTTTTTGCCGCGATCATTTTTTTCAGCATAGAGGTATTTTAGCGCGCCGCCCGGCGTTTGTCAACTACGTACTTATGAGCGTCATGCAAGCAATACCTGCGCGTCACCACAATATTAAATCCCTATTGGCATTATACGATTATTCGTATATAATAGCAACTATGGGGATATTGCTATGAACGATTATATATCCGTGAGAGAAGCGGCTCTTGCGTGGGGCGTTTCTGGACGTCGGGTACACAAGCTCTGCGAGGAGGGCAGAATAGCGGGTGTCACAAAATTTGGCCGCGCTTGGATGATTCCGGCGCAAACGCCGAAGCCGCTTGACGCGCGCCGTGAGCATAGTGAGTTACACGCCGCTAACAATACAAAAACACGAATGTTTGAGAATCTGCTTGGGGCTGACGCAAAGCTCACTGTGAAAAATGACAGCTTTGCCGTTTTTCAGCTTGAAAACGCCACTGGAAACGGAGTCGTCACGGTGTACGGCGTTTTCCCGGGCGTGACATTGACCTACTACGACCTGCACATGCAAAAGGTCAGTGGTTTCGGCGCATTTGACACACTGTGCGGCGAACCCATACTCACCGTTAACCATTGCCGCGAGGGACGTTTCGAGTGCGAAATAAACGACGGCGAGCGTATACATCTCGGCGAGGGTGATTTGGCGGTGAGCAATATGTCGGCTCCGCTCAGAGCTTCGTCGTTTCCGCTTTCGCACTACCACGGAATTTCCATACAGCTTGACGTTAGAAAAGCCGAGGATATACTCGGCGAAGTCTGCGAATTGCTGCTTATACCGAAAATCAATTTAAGGACGATTGAAACGCGACTGCTCGGAAACCGACCGTATTTTCTCGTAAGGAGTACGGACGCTGTGGAGCATATATTTTTCGAACTGTATAACACGCCGACTGCATTGAAAGAGAGCTACATTCGTTTGAAACTTATAGAATTACTCTTGTTTTTAAGCATAGCCGAACCGGAGCCGACAGACGGGCGGCGATATTTCTATAAAACGCGTGTAGATACCGTCAAGGCGGTGCGAGATCATTTGACCGCGAATCTCGATAAGCAATTCACACTGCCGGAGTTGTCGAAGCTCTTTAATATTCCGCTGACGGCGATGAAAACCTGCTTCAAAACGGTATTCGGTATGCCGATAGGCGAGTACCTGCGCAAATACCGACTGCAAGCGGCGGCGGTTA
>JAITSR010000328.1 GCA_031287655.1 Clostridiales bacterium | reverse complement strand
GTACGTTTGCCGCTGATAGTTTAAAGTTTGAAAGGCGAAAGGCGGTTTTTTTCACATGAACGCGACACAGGAAACGATCGAGAGACTCCTGTTTGAGACGGGCGCGATCCGCGTCGCGCCGGAGGACAGGCCGTTTTGGTCTACTTCGGGTACGCTCGGTCCCTATTATTGCAACACGCACTTTCGGTTTGGCGGCGAGCCCGCGGCGGCAGAGCTGCTCGCGCTGATTGACGACGAGTCGCAAAAGGACGCGGGGCGGCAGCCGCCGGGCTGTGTTTTACCCGCAAAGATCGCGGAGCGCGTGCTTGGCGCGGCGGAAGACGACGCGCGCTTTCGCGCGGTCGCCGACTGCATTTCGGCCTATCTTGAGTCGCATGTCGACATGGCGCGCGTCGATTTTATCTCCGGCGGGGAGCGCCGCGACTGGTTTTTCTCCTTCGTCGCCGCGAGCCGCTTTTCTTTGCCCCATCTGACGATTTATAAGGACGGGCGAATGGTGTTGGGCGGGGCGCCGCCGCGCGGCGCGGGGGACACGGCCGTTCCGGTCGCGGACGGCAGTCTTGCCGGGCTGCGCTGCCTGCATGTGTCGGACCTTATCACGGAGGCGTCAAGCTACGTTCGCGCGTGGGCGCCGGCGGCCGCCCGCGCCGGCGCGCGGATCACGACGAGCCTTACGATCATTGACCGGCTGCAGGGCGGCGGGGCGGCGCTCGCAAAGCTCGGGATCGAACACCTCGCAATCGCGTCGATCGACGCCGGGCTTTTTGACCGCGCGCTCGCGGCGGGTTATGTGAACGAACGCCAGCACGCGCTGGTCCTCGGCTATCTTTCGGACCCGAACGCGGCGATGCGCGCGTTTCTTGCGGAGCATCCCGGTTTTTTACGGTCCGCGCTGGATTCCGGGGGAAAGGATGCCGAACGCGCGCGCCTCTGTATCGAAAGCCGCGTTTACGGTTCTGTCACTAAAATTTAACAAAACAACGCGCTTTCGCTGTTTTATTTGCGCCGCGGTTGGTATACAATAAACAGAGTGTGTTCAGATGGGGGCGCGTGTGGGTTTTGGAGATCTTTCTGATTTAAATAACGTATTCTACATCAGGCTGAACAGTCCGCTCGACGTCATCAAGGCCGTTGCGGAAATTCTGATCATCACATACTTTGTGTATGTGATCTTTAATCTGGTCCGGGAAACGCGCGCGTGGCAGCTTCTGAAGGGGATTTTCCTGATCGTGTTCATCACGGCGCTCAGCAATATCCTAGAGCTCCGGACGCTTTCCTTCCTGTTGAATAACACGTTCAGCGTCCTCGCGATCGGCACGGTCGTGATCTTTCAGCCGGAGCTGCGCCGCGGCCTCGAAAAGATCGGGCGCAGTACGCTAAAGGGTCTTTTTGTCGGGGACACCGACAATGAGCGGGTATTCGGTATGGTCAGCGCGATTACGCGCGCTTGTATCGATCTTTCACGGACGTATACGGGCGCGCTGATCGTCATAGAGCGCGAAACGAAGGTCGGCGACATCATCACAACCGGGATTCCGCTCGCGGCGGATGTGAGCGCGGAGTTGATCATCAATATCTTTACGAAGAACACGCCGCTGCACGACGGCGCGGTCGTGATCCGGGACTGCCGCATCGAGGCCGCGACCTGCTATTTGCCGCTGACGGAAAACGCGGAGGTCGATAAAGACCTCGGCACGCGGCACCGCGCCGCGATAGGGGTGACGGAAATCTCCGACGCCCTCGTCGTCGTCGTTTCGGAGGAGACGGGCCTTGTCTCGTTTATCCAAAACGGTGTGATCCTGCGCGGTCTTACGCCGGACGCGCTGCGCGAGCTTTTGAGCGAGAATCTGACGGCTGCCGCGGCGTCGTCGGTCAAGGGGATTTCTTTTTTGAGGAGCAGGATAAAAGGTGACGAATGATCCGGGGCGGAAAAAAATAGACAGGGCGGATGATCAGAATCTGCTCAAAAAAGAACAACCGGCGCCGCGTGAAAAGCAGAGCCTTTTTTCGCGGATTCAGAATTATTTTGTGTTCAAAGCGCTCTTTTCCCTGTTTGTCGCGCTCTTTTTGTGGCTGATGATCAACGCATCCTATGTGAACCCGCCGGGCACGAAAACGGTATACGCTCCGGTGACGCTCCTGAACCGGAGCGCGCTCGACGAGCTTGAGATCGAGCTGAAAAGCGGGGTTTTTCCAAATACCGTGAACGTGCATGTGAAGGGGCGGCAGGAGGATCTGGACAAGCTCAGCCCGGGCAATTTTGAGGCCGTGCTCGATTTTGCGCAGGCGACTTCCGCCGCCGACACGAAGTTAAAGGTCGAACTCCGCTCGGCCAACACCGAAAATGTGTCGATTGTGAGCGTCGAGCCCTCGGAGATTCCGATTGAGCTGGAGCTCCGGAAAACGCGGACGCTCGACGTCGAGGTGCAGTTTACGGGCGACCCTGCGGACGGTTTCCGGCTGACCAATTACACGCGTTTTCCGTCGACAAAATCCTTTTCCGGCAGGGAGAGCCTCGTTGACTCGCTCGGCAAAGTGGACGTGCTCGTCGACATTACGGGGCTCGCGGGCAACACGACCGTACACCAGCAATGCCGCGTGTTCGACACGGAGGGCAAAGAGATCAAGAGGATCGAGTGGGAACAGGTGTTTGACGTGACGCTCGAAATCTCAAAGGAGGTCCCCGTGGTCGCGGACATCACGGGCAATCCCGCGAACGACTACTACGTCCTCTACACAACGGTTTCCCCGGAGTCCGTGGAGCTCAACGGGACGCGCGAAGCGCTGGAAAAGGTCGACAGCCTGTATGCGGAGACGCTCGACATCGCGCAGAAAAGGGAGAGCATCACGGAGGAGCGCGCGCTGCTTCTGCCGAACAACGTCAAACTCTCGGGGGACGTGCCTCCGCGCGCGGTCGTCGACGTCACAATCAAAAAATACCAGTTTTCCTTGGATATTAAGCTGAGCAAGGCGCGGGTCGAGCTGCTCAACCGCAGACCGGAATACCGCTATGAGATCGCCGAGGGCGAGGTCGCGCTCCTGCTCAAAGGCAAGGGCAGCGACATTGCGAGCCTTACGTCGGACGACATCAGCGCGGTCGTGAATGTCGCGGGGCTCACGCCCGGCACGCACGCGGTTCCGGCGACCGTGACGCTGCCGGAGGGCATCGTCGGCGTAAACGACGTGGTGCTGACCGTCGTGATCGCCGCGAACCCACCCGCAACGACGTCCGTCGCTTCGGCGGCGGGCGGCGGCAGGCCGGGCACGACGACTGCGGTCTCGACGACGGAGGAAAATTCGTCCGCGGAATCCGACCCGGGCGGCGGGACGACGGAGCATAGCGGCGCCGGGGAGTCGGGCAGCGGGACCGATCCTTCCGGGCCGGACGCGTCCGGCGGGACGGCATCGTCCGGCGGGGTGTCCTCGCGGCAGCGCGCAACGCCGACGCCGAGATCGTCGGCCACGCCAAGGCCGACCTCCACGCCGAGGCAGACGACGACTGCCGAGCAGGCGGAGCCGTCGCCGCCGCCAACACCGTCAGATGCGGCGTCGTCTGCGTCAACTCCGCCGCCGGCGTCTCCGCCCCCGACGGCTTCGACGGCGACGACGGCGGATACCCAAACGGACCCGCCCCCAAGCCCGGATACGGATACGACGGCGGACGAGGACACAGTCGGCGGTTCCGCTCAAACAGAAGATGAATCGTTCTAAAAGGGGAAAATAATTTATGAGGAAACTTTTTGGCACCGACGGCGTGAGAGGCGTCGCAAACCGTGAACTGACCGCGAAGCTCGCGTTTGACTTGGGCTGGGCGGGCGCGCGCGTCCTCGCGAAGGAGCGGCGGCACAAGCCCCTGATCCTGATCGGTACGGATACGCGTCTCTCCTGCGACATGCTCGAGGGCGCGATGGTCGCCGGAATCTGCTCGACGGGCGCGGACGTGATCACCGTCGGTGTGATTCCGACGCCGGGCGTCGCGTATCTGACGACGCAATATCACGCGGACGCCGGCGTCGTGATTTCGGCTTCGCACAATTCTTTTGAGTTCAATGGGATCAAGTTCTTTGACGGCAGCGGCTACAAGCTGCCGGACGCGATTGAGGCTGAAATCGAGGTCATGATCGCGGGCGGCGGTGATTGGAATGATCGCGGCGGCGATTATGTCGCGCCGGTCGGCGACACGCTCGGCCGCAGGCGCGTGGAGTCTTCGGCGATCGACGACTACCGAGGCCATTTGCGCGACTCCGCGGGCTTTGATCTTACGGGTCTTCGGATCGCGCTCGACTGCGCGAACGGCGCGGCCTGCGAGATCGCGCCCTCGCTGTTTTCGGCGCTCGGCGCGGATGTGTTCGCGTTTTCGGTCGACCCGAATGGCTGTAACATCAACGACCGTTGCGGCTCGACGCACATCGGGGCGCTCCGGCGGCATATGCAAAACAGCTCCGCGGACATCGGCTTTGCGTTCGACGGGGATGCCGACAGGATGCTCGCCGTCGACGAAACCGGCGGGTTAATCGACGGGGACGCGCTGATGGCGCTGCTTGCGATCGACATGAAAAAGAAGGGCAGACTCAAAAAAGACACGGTCGTCGCGACCGTGATGAGCAACATCGGGTTGGAGCTCGCGGTCAGAAAGCAGGGGATAAGGCTTGTGCGCACGGCGGTCGGCGACCGATATGTGCTGGAAGAAATGGTGAAAAACGGGTATAATATCGGCGGGGAGCAATCGGGGCATATCATCTGTCTCGACGGCAATACGACGGGCGACGGCATATATGCCGCGCTGCGGTTCCTGCAAGTCCTGCGGGACTGCGGCGGGCGGGCGTCGGAGCTGGCCTCCGTCGTCAAGATGGCCCCGCAGACGATCCGAAACGCAAAGGTCGCGAACGACAAGAAGGCGGCGTACCTTGAGGACCCCCTGATCCGTGAGCGCTGCGCAAAGCTCGACGCGTTGTTTCACGGCGAGGGCCGCGTCCTGATCCGGCCTTCCGGCACGGAGCCGCTCGTGCGCGTGATGATCGAGGCAAACGACCAAAATTTGATCGACGCGGAAGCGGAGGCGCTCGCAAG
>JAITSR010000285.1 GCA_031287655.1 Clostridiales bacterium | reverse complement strand
CCTTTGTTGACGTCGGGGTGATATTTTTTGGACAGACGCCGATAAGCGCCGCTGATCATGTCAGAATCGGCCCTGTAATGCACCTGTAAAACGCTGTAATAGTCCTCCCATCTGTCCATGTCTCTATTATACCCGAAAAGGCCGCAAAATAAAACGGGGCGATCGTTCACCCATCGTAACTAGTCAGCGGTTAACGTGTTCACAATCGTTGCCGTGGCCGGGTCAAGGCCCCGTCGTTCGCTCCCGCTCACTTCCACGGCTCGTTGTTCACACTATTTCCACTTCGCTTTCTCCGCCTCCCGGCGGCGCTCAGTTCCACCGCTGAAAAACACGCCGGACTTCCGGCGCGCGGCGCTTCCTAGCCTCCACTTTCTCGCTCCAACGAGTTCCGCCCTGCAACGCCAATCCATGGCGTTACAGCACGTTCATTTGGGCGACGTTGCTCCGCAACGTCTGACATGTTATCTGTTTTTTTTGCGCCGATGATGATATACTTGTTTTCGCATTGAGTTTTTAAAACCAAAGGGGGATTCTTATATGGCGCTGTTTCAAATGATCAGGAACCAATTTATTGAAGTGATCGAGTGGACAGACAATTCGCAAAATACGCTCGTATACAAGTTCCCCGTCCGCGGCTCCAACATCAAGATGGGCGCGCAGCTCACGGTGCGGGAGTCGCAGGCGGCCGTTTTTTTAAACGAGGGGACGGTCGCGGACATGTTCACGCCTGGGCGCTACGAGCTCTCGACGCAGAATATGCCGGTCATGACCGCGCTGAACTCGTGGAAGTTCGGCTTCAACTCCCCGTTTAAGGCGGATGTGTTCTTTGTGAACACGCGGCAATTCACGGATCAAAAGTGGGGGACGATGAACCCCGTGATGATGCGCGACTCGGAGCTTGGCGTGCTGCGTCTGCGCGGTTTTGGCTCGCTCTCGTACCGCGTCTCCGACCCCGTCGTCTTTTTAAAGGAAATATTCGGCACGTCGGCCTCCTTTGAGACCGGGGACATCGCGAACCACTTGAAGTCGCTCGTGGTCTCCGCGCTCACGGACTACCTCGCCGAAATGCAGGTTCCGGCGTTTGACCTCGCGCGCTATTATGACGAGATCGGCGAGGGCGTGCGCAAGAAGGTCGGCGGCAGGTTTGATGCGATCGGGCTGAAGCTGACGGCGGTCCTCGTCGAAAACCTCTCGCTGCCGCCGGAGGTCGAAAAGGTGCTGGATCAGCGGACGTCGATGGGCGTGATCGGCGGCGGGATTCAACAATACGCCCAATACCAGAGCGTCGAGGCGATCCGGGACGCGGCGCGGAACCCCGGCGGCATGGCCGGGGCGGGCGCGGGAATCGGCGCGGGCGCGGCGATCGGCAAAATGATGAGTGACGCGCTGAACAGCCCGGCGGTACAGGCGCCGCAGCCGACTCAGGCGACTCAGGCGGCGCAGCCCACGCAAATGTCGCAGCCGACTCAAAACCCGCGGCCCGCCGAGGGCGCGCGCTTCTGTCAGGGCTGCGGCGCGGCGCTCTCGCCCGGCGCGCGCTTCTGCCCGCAGTGCGGCGAGCCGATCGGGTGACGCGGCGATGGCGGAGAGTGAGAGTTTTTCCTGCCCGTCCTGCGGCGGCGGCCTTGTTTTCGACCCGGAGACGCAATCGCTGAAGTGTACCCACTGCGGCTTTGCGGAGCCGATCGCGCAGTCGAACAGCGTGATCGTCGAGCATGACTTTGCGTCGCGCGGCGAGCGCCCGGAGGACCTCGCGTGGAGCCAAACGCAGATTGTGATCAAATGCGATTCCTGCGGCGCGGAGACCGTGCTCGAACAGGGCGTGACGTCCGCCTTCTGCGCGTTCTGCGGCTCGCCGCACGTCGTCCCGGAGCGGGAGGGCGACCCCGGGATCAGGCCGGAGTCCGTGCTGCCGTTTCAGATCAGCCTCGCGCAGGCAAAAGACATCTTCACGCGCTGGATCGCGTCGGACCTCCTTGCGCCTGGCAACCTGAAGCGCCTCGCGCAGTCGGAAAAACTCTCCGGCGTCTACACGCCGAGCTGGACGTTTGACGCGGACACGCGCTCGTCGTTCACCGCGCAGGCCGGGACGCATTATTATGAGACAGTCGTGCGCCATGTCACGGTCAACGGCAAGCGTGAGACGCGCACCGAGACCGTGCAAAAGACGCATTGGCGGCCCGTGAGCGGTTCGTACAGCCGTTTTTTTGACGACGTCACGGTCCCGGCGTCCCGCAACGTGCCGGAGCGCTACGCGACAAGCGTGCTCGTGTTCGATTATACGGACCTGCGCCCCTACGACGCGAAATTCCTCTCGGGCTTTTCCTCGGAGCGCTACGGCGTCGGGATCGACGAGGGTTGGGACAGTGCGAAGGAGGCGATCGGGCGCGGAATCGTCAGCGGCATCACGGAACAGGTGCTCGCGCAGCATCACTGCGACGTCGTCGCGCAGATCCATGTGCGGACGGACTACAACGACGTCCAATACAAGCTGCTGCTCGCGCCGCTGTGGCGGTCCGCGTTCCGCTACATGAACAGGACGTTCACCTACCTGATCAACGGGCAGAGCGGCCGGATCGTCGGCAAAAGGCCCAAGAGTCCTTTTAAGGTCGCGCTGCTCGTGCTGGCCGCGCTCGCGGTCGCGTTCGTCGTAATCAGCCTTGCGAACCGGTATTACATATAAATTGAGAATAAGTAAATCAAAATGGAAGGGGATGGGTAAAGAGGTATGGAACAATTTTTCAAACTGAAGGAGAATCGGACGGATGTCCGAACGGAGGTCGTCGCCGGGCTGACGACGTATTTTGCGATGGCCTACATCATCTTCGTGAATCCGGCGATGCTGTCGCAGACGGGGATCCCTTACGGCGGCGTCTTTCTCGCGACGATTTTCGCGTCGGTTGCGGGTACGCTTGTGATGGGGCTGTTTGCGAACGTGCCCTACGCGCAGGCGCCGGGCATGGGTCTGAACGCGTTCTTTACTTACACGGTCGTGTTCGGGCTCGGCTTCACATGGCAGGAGGCGCTCGCGATGGTGTTCCTGTGCGGCCTGATCAACATCGTGATCACGGTGACGCGCATCCGTAAGCTGATCATCAAGGCGATCCCCGAGGGGCTGCAGCACGCGATCGGCGGCGGGATCGGCATCTTTGTCGCGTACATCGGGCTCAAGAACGCCGGTTTTCTGAGCTTTACGGCCGACCCCGGAACGTATGCCGCGGTCGGCGGCGACGCGAACGCGTCCGCCGCGACGATTATCACGAACAGCCAGATCGTACCCGCGCTCGCGACGTTTACCGCGCCGCTCGTATACGCGGCGCTCGCGCTGATCCTGATGGTCGTGCTCGTGCTCTTAAAAGTCCCCGGCGCGATTTTTGTGAGCATCATCGCCTCGACGATCATCGGCATCCCGTTCGGTATCGTTTCGTTCGGCGGCATGGCGTCGTTCACGGAGGGGATCGGCCAGAGCTTTGCGGACCTTGGCGTAACATTCGGCGCGGCGCTCTATCAGGGGCTGCCTTGGCTGTTCGGTGACGCCGCGAAGCTGCCGATCGTGCTTTTGACAATCTTCGCGTTCAGCCTTTCGGATACCTTTGACACGATCGGGACGTTCATCGGGACGGGTCGGCGCACGGGCATTTTTGACGACTCGGACATGCGCGCGCTCGAAAACTCGCAGGGCTTTTCGTCCAAGATGGACAGGGCGCTGTTTGCGGACTCGGTCGCGACCTCGGTCGGCGCTCTGTTTGGCACGTCGAACACGACGACCTATGTTGAGAGCTCGGCCGGGATCGGCGCGGGCGGACGCACGGGCCTGACCTCGGTCGTGACGGCCGCGATGTTTCTTATCAGCATTGTGCTCGCGCCGATTATCAGTGTGATCCCGTCGCAGGCGACGGCCCCGGCGCTGATCATCGTCGGCGTGATGATGCTCGCGTCGTTCGCCGAGATCAAGTGGGGCGAGCTCGAGGAAGCCGTACCCGCGTTCTTTGCGGGTATCTTCATGGCGCTGTGCTACTCGATCTCCTATGGGATCGCGGCGGGCTTTGTGTTCTACTGTATCGTAAAGCTGCTAAAAGGCGAGGCGGCAAAGGTACACCCGGTCCTGTGGGCCTCGACCGGACTCTTTTTGCTGAACTTCGTCGTGCAGGCCCTCGCCTTTTAAGGTTTTTGGAGGACGCATGCAACAGGCCGATTGGCGGATATAACATTCACACAGAAGGGGACGCCGCTTTCGGCGTCCCCTTCTGTGTGAATAAGGATAAGATTACCCCAAGGCCAGCAGCACACCCGCGTCCATTTAAAGGGATTATTCTTCCGCGTCATCTAACCGCCGCAGCATAGCCGCAAACTCGGCGCGTGTCGCCGTGCCGGTCGGATCGAACAGGCCGTCGTCCCTGCCGTTGATAATTCCGGCCTTAAAGAACGCCTCTGCCGCAGCCTTGGCGTAGTCCGCGATCTCCGTCTCGTCGGGGAAACTCGTATACTCCCGCTTGACGGGGAGCTGTGTCCCCGCGGAATCCGCGCGGCGGGAAAGAATCGTCGTCAAATCCTGCCGCGTTATCTGCGCGTCGGGCGCGAACAGGTTATCGCCGACGCCGAGCACGATGCCGTTCGTTCTCGCCCACGCGACGGCCTTCGCGTACCAAGCGTCCGCGGATACGTCGTCAAAGGCCTCGCCGTCGTCGTCGATATCCGGTTCCCCAGCCAGACGGTGGAGGACCGTCACAATCATTCCCCGCGTCACAGACGCGTCCGGACTGAACAAATCATCCGCTGTGCCGATCATCAGACCGTTCGCCCAAACGAAATAGACGTCGCCAAAATACCACGCGAGATCACTCACATCTATAAAGGGGAGCGGGATTGGCGTCGGTTCCGGCGTTGGCTTCGGTACCGCCGCGCCGCCCGGCACGCCGGGCGGCGTACTGTCCGTGACGGCGATCACAAGTTTCGGGTCTGTGCCGCCGCTCATATCGATTTGGATTGTGTA
>JAITSR010000284.1 GCA_031287655.1 Clostridiales bacterium | reverse complement strand
CTTGCGATCAGCCCGGCGAGCGTACTTTTCCCGCAGCCCGTTTCACCCATAATCCCAAGCCGCTCCCGCGCTTCCACGCGAAAATTGACGCCGCGCAGCACATCGTTTCCTCCGGCGCTTCCGCTTTTGGCGCCTCCGCTTTTTCGCTCCGTCGCGCTCCGCGCCGCGGCGCCGGTCTCAGGCGCGATGGCGGCATAGGCGAAGCTGAGATTTTTGACTTCGAGCGCAACGCCGTCTCCGATGATTTTTTTATCGCCCTGCCGCACATCTTCGGGTATATCCATCAAATCCTTGACCCGGATCATTCCGGCGCGGGCGCTTTGCAGCTGACCCATATGGTTGCGGAAGTCCTGCAGCGGTCCTTGGATAAGCGTCGTATAGGTGTAAATCAGATATACGACGCCCAGCGTGGCGGAACCGCCGCTCCACAGATAGATACCGATTGTCAGCGCGGAGGCCATTGAGACCGCCAGCAGAACCGTCGCCGCGCTCCACAAATTTCCGTACATCAAGCCGGCGGGCAAGCTCTCGCGATAACGTTTTTGCATTGCGGAAAGCATCGTCCGCGCGGAATATTCCTCCGCGCCGAACGCGCGAATTTCCACTGCGTTGTCCACCATTTCCTTCATTGTGCCGTTAAACTCCGCCGACGCCTCCGACGAGCGGACATACTTGGCGATCCCCCTGTCCTGTATCCACTTGAAAACAAGAATCGCCGCCGCGCTGAGCGCGAACAACGCGGCGCACAGTATTCCGCTGCGAAAGGCCAACGCAGCCAGTACGCACAGGAGCAGCGCGCCGCTGCCGACCAGCTTGAACAGCAGGATATAGTAGTATTGGAACACGCCGTTCACATCTTCATCCAGACGCGTCATTATTTCGCCGGATTTCCAACGGCTGTGCTGATCCATACCGATTTTCAAGAAGTGGGTCATCACGTCTTTGCGGTAGTCGTCTGTGATGTGTAAACCGACGGACTGCGATATGTATTCCACGAACAGTGACGCGACCGTTTGCAAAATGAGCGCGGCCAAATAAAGCAGTATCATCAGCCCCACTTGCCCGAAAACGCCGCCCCCTGTCTTTGCCGCGTCGACAAAACGGCTGAGCGCCTCCGGCGCCAACGTCTGTAAGGCGATATTCGCCGCAAACAGCACGGCAAGCAGCGCAAGACCTTTCGTATGCTTTTGCAGATATTTTTGAATGGGCGTCTGAATAGGCGTTTGAACGGGCGCCCCTGATCCAATATTCGGTTTCATATGAACCTCACCTAATTCCAACACGAATCGAGCCCTGCAAATAACCGGGCTCCATTCTCTATTGACCGCGAATCAGGCTATTGAATCATTTCGCACCCCACATGTGTATTTGTTCATAGCATAAATGATTACAAATAAAAAGTCAAGCACGTCAAAAATGCCAAACGCGAGTCAAACGGGCCAAACGTGCAAAACGTGCAAAACGTGCAACGAGGCGAGTTCGCGCTCGTTTGCGCGCAGGGCGCGGCTGTGATACAATGGCATACGGAGAGCGCCGCGCGGCGTTTTTTTCGCACGCGGGGAGTTTCGGAATCTGATGCGACGGAGAACCAATGTGAGACGTGGAGGCGGATTTTAGTCATGAGTGAGCGGCAGCCCTTATATTTTCAAAATACCCTTTCGAGGGAAAAAGAACGGTTTCACCCGCTCGCGGAGGGTCTCGTGAGCATGTACTCCTGCGGCCCGACAGTGTATAATTTTGCGCACATCGGCAATCTGCGGCAGTATGTTTTCGTGGACATCCTGCGGCGCGTACTCCGGCGCAACGGTTATGCGCTGCGGCACGTCATGAATATCACGGACGTCGGGCACCTCGTTTCGGACGCGGACACCGGCGAGGATAAGCTGGCGCGGCGCGCGCGCGAACAGCAAAAGACGCCGTGGGAGATCGCGGAGGAATATACGAAAGCGTTTTTTGAGGACACGGCGGCGCTGAATATTGAAAGACCCGAGTTCACGCCGCGCGCGACCGATCATATCCCACAGATGCTCCGCTTCGTCGAGGGCCTTATAGAAAAGGGCTATGGCTATGAGATTTCAGACGGCATTTATTTTGACGTCGCGAAATTCAAGGATTATGGAAAACTCTCGCGGATCGACCTTGAGGAACAGCTTGCCGGGGCGCGCGTCGGCGTGAACCCGGAAAAGCGCAACCCGGCTGATTTCGCGCTGTGGATCAAAGCGCCCAAGGAGCATATCATGCAGTGGGAAAGCCCGTGGGGCATGGGGTATCCGGGTTGGCATATCGAGTGTTCCGCGATGTCGATGCACTACCTCGGGGAGCGGTTTGACATTCACATGGGCGGCGTCGACCACATACCCGTCCACCATGAGAACGAGATCGCCCAGTCGGACGGGCTGATCGGCCGCAAGTCCGTGAACCTCTGGATGCACGGTGAGTTTTTGATGGTGGACAACGGTAAGATGTCAAAGAGTCTCGGGAATGTTTACACCGCCGCGGATTTGAGGGCAAAGGGCTATGACCCGCTCGCGTTCCGCTATTTTTGCCTGAACGCGCACTATCGCAACAAGCTGAATTTTACATGGGACGGGATGCGCGCGGCGCAGATATCATACCGTCGTTTCCTTGAGGGGGCGATTGCGCACTGGGATGCCGACGCGCGTACAGCCGACGATGCGGACGCTGACGCCAATCGGTCCGAAGGTGTGGACGTCGACGCGATCAGGACCGCGTTTGACGCGGCGCTGAACGACGATTTGAACGTTCCAAAGGCGCTGGGGATCGCGTGGCAGGTCGTGCGCAATCCGAAAAAGTCACAGGCGCTGTTTGAACTCCTGCTGGATATGGACACCGTGTTCGGGCTCGGCCTTGCGGAGGCGGCGAGCGCGTCCGGCGCGGGAGCCGCGGTCGGCGGCGGAGTTGGCGCGGGTGAGAACGCGAACGCCGCGGGAACAGACTCGGGGGAGCGGCAAGAGCTCCCGCCGGAGGTGGCCGCGATCCTGGAGGAACGCGCGGCGGCGCGCGCCGCGAAGGATTGGAAAAAGTCGGACGAGCTCCGGGACGCACTCAAGGCGCGCGGCTTCT
>JAITSR010000277.1 GCA_031287655.1 Clostridiales bacterium | reverse complement strand
CACGAAATATCGCACGCGCTCGACGTCAACGGCGCGCAGTTTGATGAAAAGGGGAACGTGGCCGTGTGGTGGACGGCGATAGACCTCGCGCGGTTTCAGGCGCGTTGCTCGAAGGTCGCCGCACATTACGCGAACTATGAGGCCGCGCCCGGCGTCGCGATGAACGGGATTCTGACGCTGAACGAAAACGTCGCGGACCTCGGCGGGATGGCCTGTGTGCTGGACGCGATGGCGCAGCTCACGACGACGCCGAACTACAAGCTGTTTTTTACGAACGCGGCAAAAATCTGGGCGAACACGGCGACGCGCAAAACGCGCGAGCTCTCCGCGCTGACCGACCGGCACAGCTCCGGAAACGCCCGCGTGAACAAGACGCTCCAAAATTTCCAAGAATTTCACGACACATTCGGCGTCACACGCGGAGACGGCATGTATGTAGAGCCAACGAACCGCGTCGCGGTGTGGTAGCCGGCGTCGATCAAAAATTCCGAAAATCACCAGAAATCCATCATAGAACGAACACATTCATGCTGTATCCTGACATCGGGCGTCTGAGTTTGAATAAACTCACAACGGTGAAAGGAGGGTTCAAAAGGTATGGACAAGGGTGATGAAATGCAAACGGAGAGGGATATGAAAATGGATGAGAAGATGAAGGCGAATATGAAGGTCCGGATCGCGGCAATTGCGACGGCGGCGGCTGTTGGGCTCGGCGGCGCGGGTTTCGCGCTCGCGGCCGCGGGTGATGAGAGTGCGGCGGTGGCCGCGCAGGAAAATGCGGCGGTGACACAGGAAAGCGTTGCGGCGACGCAAGAAAACGCGGCGGAGGCGTCGGGCGCCGCGGCTGTAGACGAGAGCGGCGCCGTAAAATCAGACGCCGCACAATCAGATGCCGCGAAATCCGATTTACACGGCGGCAAGCGCGGCGGCGGGAAGGCCGGGCGCGGCGGCGAATTTGCGCCCGGCTTCGGTCTCGGGATCGGCGGTAAAATCGATCTGTCCGGGCTTGTGAGCGCCGGGGCGATCGACCAAGCGGCGGCGGACAGGATCACGGCCTATCTTGAGGAAAAGAGCGCGGCACAGAAAGCCGAAAGGCAAGCGGAGAAGGACAAGCTGCAAGCGATGACGGAGGAAGAACGCGCGGCGTACCTTGAAAGCGAGAGGGCGGCTTCTGAAGAAAAGCGCGCGGCACAGAAAGCCGAAAGGCAAGCGGAGAAGGATAAGCTGCAAGCGATGACGGAGGAAGAACGCGCGGCGTACCTTGAGAGCGAGAGGGCGGCAAGAAAAGCCGCCGCGGAGGCGACCCCAAAGACGGACATACTCGCGGATATGGTCGCAAACGGTGTGATTACGCAGGAGCAGGCCGACGCGATCAAAGCGGCGCTGCCGCAGCGCTCGCAGCGCGTACAGCCGCAGCCGTCGCAGCAGACGCGCGGCCAACATCGTCCGCGCGCCGGTTTATCGAATAGTGTAGCTGCTGACACAACAGTAGGTGTGACTGTGTAAAGTTATGTGTGATTGACCGCCGGGCGGTTCACAAGTTTTGTTGAATCGCCCGGCGGCCTACGGCCTAAATAAGGAAAAGACGGGGGAGCTGTTTTGGCAAAGCTGCTTGTTGTGGACGACGAGGACAAAATCCGCGAGTTGATCGAAAAATACGCGCGTTTTGAAGGGTATGAGGTCCATATGGCCGCGGACGGCTGGGAGGCGATTGAGGCGGCGCGCAATGAGTCGTTCGACCTGATCGTGATGGACGTGATGATGCCGGAGCTGGACGGCTTTTCGGCGGTCAAGGAAATCCGCAAATTCGCGCAAACGCCCGTGCTCATGCTCTCGGCGCGCAGCGAGGAATACGACCGGATCCACGGTTTTGAGACCGGCGCGGACGACTATGTGACAAAGCCTTTTTCGCCGAAGGAGCTGATGCTGCGCGTCGGGGCGATCCTAAAACGCGCGCGCGGGGCGGAGGGCGGCATTGGCGGCGACCCCGCGGGGCGGCGCGAGACATGGGGCCGCGAGGGGCTTTTTGTCGACATCACGGCGCGTTTGGTCACGGTGGACGGCGAGCCCGCGCAGATGACCCCGAAGGAGTACGACCTGTTCTTTTATCTATTAAAGAACCGCAATATCGCGCTCTCGCGTGAAAAGCTGATCGAAGATGTCTGGGGTTACGACTTTTTCGGCGAGGACCGGACGCTGGACACGCATGTCAAGCTGCTCCGGAAGTCGCTCGGGCCATACGCGCGGTTCATCGTCACGCTGCGGGGGATGGGGTATCGTTTCGAGGGGTAAGCATCGGTAGGAGGCGCAGCCGTGAGTGTCCGCGTTAAAATTTTTATCTATCTGTTAATATTCTGCTCATTCCTGCTCGCGCTTCTTTGGCTGTTTCAGGTCGTGCTGCTCGACACGGTTTATCGGAGCATCAAGATCGGCGAGGTGCAGAGCGCGATGAGCACGCTGACCGCAAATTTGGAGAGCGACGACCTCGACGAGATCGCAAACGGCATTTATCGGGCGCGCGGGATCAACATCGAGATTCTTTCCGAAGGCGGCAAGACGCGGTATTCCTCGGGGCAGAATGACTTTTTGCGCCAATGGGAGTCCGCGCGGGAGGTCCTGCGCCTGTATATTTTGACGACTCAAAACGGCGGCGAGTATTTTGAATATCCGTTCCAGCCGGACGAGGCGGTGAGCGCGCCTGCGACCGATGTCTCCGGCGCGCCGGAAGGCGCGTCTGCGGGCGTTGCCGCGCCGATCGGCGACGGCGGCGGGAAATCCGAAGGCGGCATAAAATCCGGCAATGGCGGCAGGAACGGCGGCGTCGGTAATAATGGCGCCGGCGGGGGCGTTGACGGTAACGGTGTCGGCGGGGGCGCGGCAATTTCCCCGCGGTCGCTCCAACCCGCCCCGTCGCAATACGGCAGACGGCAGCAGGCGATCTTTTATGCCAAGCTGGTTGCGCCGAACGGAGCAAGCGGGGCGGCGGGCGGCTCGGTGAGATCGGACCCGACCTCGGCCGCCGCCGATCTCACCGGAGCGCGGCAGTCCGTATCGGCCTCCGTCCCCGCTTCAGCGTCCGCAGACCCCGCCAAAGCGCAGCTGCCCGCATCCGTCTCCGTTTCGGCCCCGGCCTCCGCCGCCATTCCCGGCTCGCAGCAGCAACTCATTCCGGGCGTTGCGCCGTCGATCGCGTCGCTCGGCGGCACGCTCGTAATCCTGACCGCGATCATTTCGCCTGTAAACGCGACCGTCGACACGCTGCGCATGGAGCTCTATTGCGTGACCGGCGTGATGCTCCTGTTTTCGGTCCTGATCGCGCTCCTGATCGCGCGCCATGTTTCGCGCCCGATCGTCTCGCTCCGCGATTCGGCAAAGGCGCTCGCGGCCGGACGCTATGACGTCGTGTTTGACGCGACAAAGGGCGGCTACCGTGAGATCAAAGACCTGTCCGACACGCTGAACATCGCGGCGCGGGAGCTCTCGACCGTTGAGACGCTCCGGCGCGAGCTCGTCGCGAACGTCTAGCACGACCTGCGGACGCCGCTGACGCTGATCGCGGGCTATGCCGAGGCAATGCGCGACCTGCCGGGCGAGAATACGCCGGAGAACGCGCAGATCATCGTCGACGAGTCGAACCGCTTAAACCGCCTTGTCGGCGACGTGCTCGACCTCTCCAAACTCCAGTCGGGCGCGCTTGAATTGAGACCGGCCCCATATAACCTGACGCGGAGCCTGCGCGCGATCGTGGCGCGGCTGTCGGAATTTACGCGTGCGGACGGCTATGAAATCCGCTTCGAGGCCGACGCGGAGGTTTTGGTCAACGCGGACGAGAGCTGTATTTCGCAGGCGTTCTACAACCTCCTGACGAACGCGATCAACTTTACGGGCGCGGATAAATGCGTGACGGCACGCCTGATCACCGCCCCGGCCGCGCTCCCCGCTCCTGCCGCGCGAGCTGACGCTCTTGTGGCGCCGCCGACCGGTGATACTGTCACGATCGAGGTCACGGACACGGGGCAGGGTATTGAGGCGGACGAGCTGCCCTATATCTGGGAGCGGTACTATCGCACCGGCAATAAGCACCGGCGCGCCGTGGTCGGCTCCGGGATCGGGCTCTCGATCGTAAAATCCGCC
>JAITSR010000170.1 GCA_031287655.1 Clostridiales bacterium | reverse complement strand
ACAAAAACGGCGTCAAACGTCTCGTCGTCCGTCGGCTTTACGACCTATCCGACAAAGTATACGGTACCGCTGCCGTTCCGCTTCACGGTGACGGAGAACCCCGTGCCCGCGCCGCCGCTCTATGAGAGCCGGATCAGCCTCCAAAACACGGCTGTCGACTGGCGCTACGCGACACAGGTCTACAAGCCCCCGGCGGGACCGCTGCCCGTCCACTACGAGCTCTATGTCAGCGACAGGCCGGACGACCCGGCGCCGCAGCTCGCGGGCGTCACGAACCGGGACCCCGGCGGGGCGGCCTACGCCTCGTGGGCGGACGCGCGCTGGGCGAAGAATATGAGCCTGCCCCCGCCGGGCGCGACGGGGGACCCCGCCGCGCTCTCCGCCGCGCTGATCACCGGCGCGGCCGCGTCGACGCTCGAAGGCGTCTTTGTGAACTGGCGAAACCTTGCGTCATACGGAGGAAAGCCGATCGAGCCGAACAAAATTTATTATTTTTGGATTCGCACCTATGTGATCGAAAACGGCGCGCTGAACGGCGACAGCGAATTTTCGATCATGATTTCCGCGACGACACCACCCTATCCGCAGGGCTCCGACGATGTATTTTTTCGCCGCCTCGCCCCGACGGACTTTTCGATCGCAAAGGATGAGGCGGGCGACCTCCGCGTGACGGGCGAGACCGCCGTGTTCGAGTGGTCGCAAAACGAGGCGGGCGTGCTCTATGAGTTTGTGATAAGCTCGGTGCGGGACGTGAACGGCTTTTTCATGCCGGACGGCTCGGGACTGCTGTTCGGCGACCCCGCGCTCGCGCCGCCGGGGCGGGACGCGCTCTACGAGAGTTTTATCCGCGAGTTTACGGGCGACGACGGCGACGCTATGGACAGACGGCTGCTGCTCGACCCGGACGCGCTCGGCGGCGGCTTTACGCGGGACCCCGACACGGGCAGGCTGAACCTTACGGTCGACCGCTGGCTGTTCCCGAACAGCCTCTACTATGTGAGCCTGCGCGCCGTCTCGCGCAACCCGGACCCCGGAGATCAGGAGTTTTACAAGGCGTACAAGAACACGAGCGCTTTTGTGACGGTCCCGCTGACGACGCTCCTGCTTGAGGCCCCGTTCGACCTGCGCGCGGTCGTCGGCGCGGAGCTCGCCTTTGACTTTGCCGAAACGGCCGCGGCGGACCCTTCGAGCACGGACCCCGCGAACGCGAACCCGGCGAACGCGGTCTCCGCGGACTACCACATCTATCTGCGCGGGCCGGGCAAGCCGGACTACGCGCCTGTCGGCGGCTCGCAAGGCACGGTCGTAAAAACGGACGGTATCGTCTACTGCCGGATCGTGAACCTCGAATTTAACAAGAGCTACGACGTCCGCGTCATGCGCGGCAGCCGGAGCCCCGTGCAGGCATACGCCGCGGCGGGCCTTGTCACGCGCGACTCCTACCACGCGGTCGAGGTCGAGTGGAAGGGGCTTGCGACGGCGCCGAACGACGCTTTTCTGCGCTTTCAGGTCGCGGTCCTCTCACAGCGCGAAATGGCGGAGCTGCCGAGCGAGGACGTCGCGTATTTTGAGCTCGCCGACCTGAACCTCATGCCGTTTCGTTATACCGCGGACGGGCGGACATACGCCTACCACATTTCGGAGAGCGCGCAGACCGCGGCCGACCCTGCCATCATGCTCTACAACGCCGTGCTCCTGACAAAGCCGACGCGCCTTTCGGGCGGGCTTGTGGAGCAGCGTCCGCTCGAGGCGAATATGCGCTATTTTGTAAAAGTGCGCACGCGCAAAATTTCGCGCGACGACCCTTCCGCGAGCGCTTTTTCAAAATACGCGGGACCGGTTGAAGCGCGCACGGACTTTGTGCAGGGCTCGCAGGACGAGGTTGAGGAACAGCAGCGGACGGAGGACAATCTGCGCGACAAGCTCGCGGAGTTTGAGCGGGAGACGTATTACGTCGCGGATTCCGGAGACCGGGCGGAGGGTAAGTTCCTGTTAAAGGAGGATAAGGTCGTCGGGCTGATCCGGACCTCCCCGGGCGCGGGATACCTGATCGACGTCAGCGAAAACTTAAAGCGCGCGGGCGCGGACACCGTTTACATTCCGGGCGGGGTGCTGCTCGCGCTCCAAGATTTTGACAAGTCGCTGACGCTCAGAACCTTCGGCGCGGAGTACACTTTTGCAAAGAACACGATCGACCTCCGCTATCAGGCGGTCTATACGGACATGGCCAAAAAGGCCGGGACGCAGGCATATCTTGTGCGGATTCGCGAAGGCCGCGCCGCGTTTACCGCGGGGCTCGCGCCGAGGGGCGGAGAGGGTATCACGGACGTTCACAGGCTCGAAGCGACCGTGATCGCGTCGAACCGCTCCTACGCAAATATCCGGGGCATTTTGGACGACTATCTCTACAACGAACAGACCGGGCTTTTAAACCGCAAGCTCGCGGCGCTCTCATACAACACGGAGAATTTCGACGCGGCGCGCGCGGGCGCCGATACGGACACGGGCGGGCAGGGCGCGGCGGGGGCTTCGTCCTATGAGACGGAAGAAGCGGAAAACCGCGCAAAAAAGGCCGAGGACGAGCTGCGGCGCGCGCATGACGCCTATGTCGAGGAACTGGCGGCCGACATCAGAAGCCAAGCCTCTTATCGGCTCGGCGACGTTTTGGAGGGCAGGAACGGCTATCGCGCGCTCGCGGCGGACGCGCTTCCCGTGCGGGAGTTCGGCGCGCCGCTCGGTGTCTCGCTTTCGCATGAAAAAAAGCAGAGCGGCAAGGTCAGCCCTTTTGTCTCCTATGACGGCGCGGAGTGGTTTAAGCTGACGCAGAACGTCACGACAAAACCGAACGCCGTTTCATTTTCCGTCAGCGCGCCGGGCTATTATTCGGCTGTGCGCGCGGACGTCGCGGCGGGAGGGCTTGCGGAGGGTTCGGCGGAAAAGGCCGCGCTCGAAAAAGTCGCGTCGCGCTATGAG
>JAITSR010000074.1 GCA_031287655.1 Clostridiales bacterium | reverse complement strand
GATAAAAATGTAGCACACACTGAACTCCAAGCTCAGATATGGTTTTCGGGGATCCGCAAAGAAATGGTTTTCGAAGATCCGCAAAGAAAACGAAAGGGTATGGTCATAAAAATGAAAATATCTTCTTCATCTATTCTCGCGTTCTTACTTGCCCTCGGTTTGCTGCCGGCGTGCGGGACAAACATCGGCGGAGCGGCGCCGCCGCTGTCGCCGCCGGGATCAACCGGCGCCGCGCCGGGCGCCGGGACCACGACTGCCGCGGCAACGACAACGACAACGGCAAAAGCGGCGGAAACGGATGCCCCAACGGCGGCGTCCGCAGCGTCCGCGGCTGCGACAGCCGCAACAGCCGCAACCACGGCGTCCGCACCGTCCGCGGCCGCGAATGTCTACATGACCTCCGAAATCACGCCGAAGGGCCTGCAGGCGGTCTACGAAGCCCTCGATCTCGCGCCGGGCGCGGGCGATAAAGTCGGCGTGAAAGTCAGTACGGGAGAGCCGCCCGCGAGCAATTATCTGCGGCAGGAGCTCATCGGGGATTTTGTCAAAGGGCTGAACGGCACATACATTGAGAGTAACACGGCCTACGGCGGCCGACGGGCAAATACGGCGATGCACTATCAGGTCGCCGCCGACCACGGCTTTGAGCCTGTCCTTCTTATGGACGACGACGGCGAAATCGAAATCCCGATCGACGGCGGCCTGCGGCTTAAAAAGGACATCGTCGGAACGCGCATAGGCGACTTTAATTTTCACATTGTCCTGTCGCATTTCAAAGGCCATCAGATGGCGGGATACGGCGGCGCGTTGAAACAACTCTCGATCGGCTACGCTTCGTCCGCCGGAAAAAGTTGGATTCATACCTCCGGAAAAAGCACACGCGGGATATCCGGCGGCGGCCAGAACGGCTTTATCGAATCGATGGCCGACGCTTCCAAAGCTGTCGTCGACTACGTGAAAGGTTTGGACGGCGGGCAGATCATCTACATCAACGTGATGAACCGCCTGTCCATCGACTGCGACTGCAATGGGAACCCTTCCGAGCCGGATATTCACGACATTGGCATTTTGGCGTCGCTCGACCCGGTTGCACTTGACCGCGCGTGTTTGGATTTGATCTACGCGGCAGACGGCAACGCGTCATTTGTGTGGCGCGTTGAGGCGCAGAACGGGGCGCACGTTATTGAGGCGGCGGAGCAATTAGGCGTCGGCCGCGGCGCATACGAGTTGATCAACATAGACGTCATATGAACATCAAACTCATAATCACGGACCTTGATAACACACTTCTGCGGCGCGATAAGACGATTTCAGAATATACTGCCAATGTGCTCGGACGCTGCCGCGAGCGCGGGATTTTGATCGCTTTTGCGACTGCGCGGCCTAAGCGGGCGGTATTTGAGTATATCGATATTCTTGATAAAGTGCGGTTTGATGCGATGGCGTTTCACAACGGGGCGGTCATTTACTGTGAAGGGAAAGCCGCCGCGCACTATGGAATCCCCCATAAAACGGCAAAAACGCTGGCCGTTGAGTTTGCGCGGTTGGGATTGGATGTTGGTGTGGAAATTGACGACAGGAACTACGCGAACTATGACCCGTCGGCGGAATGGTCGGGCATGCAATACGTTTTGACTGATTTTGCGTCATTACCTGAAAAACCGGCGGACAAAATCATTATCCGCAAGCCGTCCAAGGCGGATATTGAAAAAATTCAGTTTGTGATGCCGCCGGACCTCTATGTTGAAATGAACGAGGGCGTTCTCGGCCTGATTATGAGCCGTGAGGCCACTAAACAGAACGCGACGCGATTTTTGACGGAAAAGTACGGGGTATCGCTTGCCGAAGCCGCCGCTTTCGGCGACGACTTAAATGACGTTGAAATGCTCCGCGCGTGCGGCGTTGGAGTCGCCGTCGCAAACGCGCTTGACGAGGTGAAAGCGGCTGCGGACGATGTTTGCGGCGACTGCGATGAGGACGGGGTCGCGCGGTGGCTAGAGGAAAATGTGCTGTGACGATTATATTCGACCTTGACGGAACGCTTTTCCAGACTGAACCAAATACTGCGAGCGCGATAAGGCGGATAGCCGCGGAATGTGGCGCGGACGCGCTCACTGACGCGGAGATTTTGTATGCGCTTCGCTTGCCGCCGCGCGGTTATTACGACTATTTGAAAACGCGATTGAATGTTGTGGATTTTGAGCGGTTCCGCACCCGGCTGCGCGAACTTGAGCGGGCTTCTATTCGCGAGCGCGGTGAACTTTTTGATGGCGTAATGGAAATGCTGCAACTCTTGTGTGACAGGGGCCATACCCTTGAAATTTGTTCCAACGGTACTATGGAATACATTGATATTGTAATCGGGCGTACCGGTATCCGCCGCTATTTCAGCAGAATTGTAAGCGCGCGCGAGTACCCGACAAAGGCGGAATGTCTGCGCGAGATGATCCACTTGAATCGCAATACCGTTTATATTGGCGATGCGGGTCACGATTTTGAGGCGGCCCAAGCGAACAAGCTGCCGTTTATAGCCGCGCTTTATGGCTATGGCAGCCCCGACGAATTTCAGGGCGCGGCTTTCGAGGTAAATTCCCCGGCCAAAATTGCAAATTGTATTTTGCAAATGACGCCGGATCGGACAAAGCCGTTCATTGTCGAGAGAAGCGACTAACCCGACGCGCGTCCTTGACCTCCGCGCGCCTGTTCTGATATGCTTTCATAGTTAAGTATGCACTATGATCATAAGTTTGGGAAATCGGAGAGCCGGAATGCCCGTTCAATCGTATGAAATCGCACATCCAGAATATTTGTATATTCAAAAAGGCGGCGAGACACTATATGGCTGCGATCAGGATTGGTATCAGATCGAGTTTCGCGAGAGGGCGGGCTGCGGGCCCGTCGCGGCGACGAACCTTTTGCTGTATCTGAAGCAAAAGAACGGGCTCGAAAAGCCGCCCTACCGAAACGACAGCGTGGACGAGGCGCTCACCGCGATGAACGACGTTTTTCTGTTCGTGCGCCCCAAACGGCGCGGGCTCCACACGGTCAGGCGGTTCGTCAAGGGCATGGGCCTGCTCGCGCGCAACTATGGCCTGAGTTTTCGGTATCAATATTTAAACGTGCCGCCCCATGAGGAAAAGCGCCCGGATTTGCGCACGGTCACGCAGTTTATCGCGGACGGACTCCGAAACGACGTGCCGGTCGCTTTTTTGAATCTGCATCAGGGGGATGTGCCGGAGCTCGCGGGGTGGCATTGGGTCACGATCGTCGGGTTGCAAACGCGGGAGGATGGCGCACAGGATACAGGCGACAGCGGCGGGGACGTCGTTGGCGCGGGTGATGCGGGCGACGCAGGCGTGGAGCGACCGAGCGACGACACAGGAGATGGCGCGGGCGACGTTGGCACAGGCGGCGCGGGCACGGAAGGCGGCGCGGGCACGGAAGGCGGCGCGGGGCGGTCTCCCCTTGCGGCTACGATCCGCTTTTTTGATCAGGCGAAGGCCTTGGAGATGGACCTTGGGGTATGGCTGCGGACGACGCAGAAGGGCGGCGGCTTTGCCTATTTTTGCAAACCGACGGTCCGACGGGAGTGATGGATTCAAGTGAGAAAGACGACCAAAGCGCCCGAACGCGGATTCAGGCGCGGACTTGCGCGGGCCGCCGATCGGTTATCGAAGGTCGCGGTGACAGCCGCGATCGCCGCGTCTGTACTGTTCGGCTCCTTTATGGCCTATTCCAGTTATTCGGACAGCGCCGTAAAGGGCTATCTCGACAAGGCGGAGCGCTTTCTTACGGCCGCGGATTATCAAAAGGCTTCCGAATATTATTCAAAATATTTAAAAAAGAATCCGGGCGACAAAACCGCGTTGATCGGCATTCTCGCGGCAGGCGCGGGGGAGACAGGCGGCGCTGCGTCCGCGGGGGGAGCGGAGATCGGCGGCGGCACGGGGGAGAGCGCCCGCTCGCTCGCGCTCTCGGCCGCGTATGAGCTGCTGTCCTCCGACACGCTGATCGCCGCGGACTTTCCGGAGTTCACCGGATTTTGCCAAAAGCTCGGGGACCGCGCGCTCAATGTCGAGGCCTATAACCAATGGCTCCGAATCAGTCCCGGGCATGTCGGCGCGATGATCGAGCTCGCGTCGCAGTATATCGCGGACGGGACGCTGGACCCGGCGCTCGAGATCGCGCAGAGCCTGATCGAATCGGAGCAAAAGGGCGTCGCCGCCGTGTTGCTGGGCCAAGCCGCCGGGCGCGCGGGCGAGGCCTCCCCGCCGCTCCCACCCGAAAGACTCGTCTCGCTGTGCGAGCTCTGGCTCCGCACGGACGAGCAAAATTTGGAAGCGCGGCTCGCGCTCGCATCCGCGTATGCGGCCTCCGGCGCGGCAGAAAAGGCCGAGGCGGCCTATCGCTATGTACTGGGCAAGGAGCCGCAAAACACCGCGGCCTACGACGGGCTTTTGGCGATCCTCTATTCGGGCGAGCGGCTGCGCGACAGGTTCGATTTGCTGGAAGCCGCGGTGCGCAACGTCGGCAGCCAGAAATACCGCGACATGCTCGCGGCGTCGCGGGAAAAGCTCGCGGAATATTACTCGGTGATCCGCGAGGGCGGCGTGGTCTATCGCGACGGCATCTTCAAAATCAGCAGACTCGACCGTGACGGCGTTGAAATCACGTCGGACGACGCCTCCGCGATCAGCCCGGACGACACGAGCTACCGGATTGAGTTTTACGACAGGATCGGCGACGTCAAGGAAATGTTCATCGACAGCGAACGAATCAAAGCGCAGATCGCGGACATCGACTATGACGGCATCCGCGAGGTGCTGATCCGCCGCTATGTCGCCGAAGGGCTCGACGGCGTTTCGGACGACGCGGTCAGGAGCGTCGTGTGGTATGACATCTATCGGCTCGACCGGGATTTGAACAAGCTGATCTACGCCACGCCGGATTACCCCAATTACTATAAGAACACTTATGTGCCTTCGCTGAACACAAAGCTCGCGCAGTTTGAACGGCTTTCGGAGGCGATGGAGGGCCACTACGGCGTCACATACGGGCTGCTGTACGCGCTGCGGCAGACCGCGCTCGACTTCGCGGGCGGGGCATGGACGCCGGGAGGGGCTGGCGACGCGCTTCGCGACAGGCTTTCCGAGGTGTTGATCGTACCGGACCTCGCAAAGTTTGTCGAATACAAGAACACGCTGTTCGGCAAGGACGCGGGCGATTTTCGGATCCGCAACGACGGGGCGGGCGGCGCGGCGGACGACGGCGAGGGGGTTGGCGACGGCGGTGACGCGGGCGACGGCACGGCTAGTGGCGGTGACGCGGACAGCGATACGGTTAGCGGCACGGCTGGTGGCGGCGGTGACATCTTCCCCGGCATGACGGAGGCGGCCGTGACAGAGCTGCTCGGCCCGCCGCGCCACATCACGGAGGAAGCGTTCAACGCGCAGCTTCCGGACGGGACGAACGCGGTGCTGACGAATCGGATTTTGGAATATACCGGCGTCAATCTATATACGAGCGACGGGGCCGTAAAGGCGCTCCGTGTGAACGCCCGCGATTTTGCGGGGCCGCGCGCGCTGCGGATCGGGGACACGGTGCGGGACATTATCAACAAGTTCCCCGCGTCCTATTTTGACGACGTTGCGAACTACCCGGCGCAAAAGGCCAACGCGGATATTGAGCTGACGGACACGGAGCGCGGGATTGTTTTGAACTATACCGTAAAAAACGGGATTATTCTCAACATAGAGCTTTTCGTGCGTGACGCAAGCGGCGACTGGAAGCCGGGGACGAATCTGGAAACGCAAACGACCGGCGGGAGCGCGGCGGGTTCGGGGAGCGCGGCGGGCGCGAATACGAATGGCGGCGGCGCGGACGCGGCGGGCGAAACAGATCAGAGACCGACGACTGCCGCAACAGGCGCGGCGGATTCGGGGAGCGTGGCGTTTCAGGGCACTGACGGCGGCGATGCGGACGCAGAAGCGGCCCCGGCGGATTCGGCGGGTACGACAAACGTGCCGTCCACAACAGAGGCGGCGGGCGCGGGCGGGGCCGCTTCTACATCGCCCGCGGCGGACACAGAGGTTACGCCGCCCGCAGACGGCGCGGCGGGTACGTCGAATATGCCGCCCACAACAGAGACGGCGGACGCGGGCGGCGCAGACGTTCCCGCGTCCACACAGCCCGTCGAGGCCGTAGGATAAAAACACCAAAAAATACCGCCTAAAGCGCCGGGAGCGCCCCGGGCGGCGGTGCGGCGAGCGCGTGGGCGGCGGCGAAGTCGAGATAGTTTTGGACGCCGATGTCATAAAGGTCGCCGCCCAGAGCGTCAATCACGACGGTCGCGGGGAAGTCCTCGACGCGCAGCTCGTGAATTGCCTCCGCGCCCAAATCCTCGTAGCAGACGACCCGCGACGCGGTGATATGCTTGGACAACAGCGCGGCGGCCCCGCCGACCGCCCCGAAGTAGACCGCGCCGCAGCGTTTCATGCACTCCACGACCTGCGCTGAGCGCCGTCCCTTCCCGATCATGCCGCGCAGCCCGAGTTCGATCAGGCGCGGGGCATAGGCGTCCATGCGATAGCTCGTCGTCGGCCCCGCGGAGCCGATCACCTGCCCCGGCTTGGCGGGCGTCGGGCCGACATAGTAGAGGATCGCGTCCCGGATTGGGAACGGGAAGCGGGCCGTGGGTTCGGTCGCGCAGACGGCATCGGCGGCGCGGCCTGTTCTGGCGTCACGGTCGGCACGGTTCGCGCTGTCGCCATGGTCGGCGTTGTCGCCACGGTCGGCTTTGTCGGCGTCGAGCAGCTCGACGAGGCGGGCGTGGGCGGCGTCCCGCGCCGTGTAAATCGTGCCGCTGATCAGCACGGCGTCCCCGGCGCGCAGCGCCAGCGCGGCCTCCCGCGTGAGCGGGGTCGTGACGCGAATCGCGTCGCATGTTTTTTTGTCAGACCCCATTGTTTCGGCCATTTTCCGTTCCCCTTCCATCGAGTCGGTTAATAGACTTTCCGAATACACTCTCGAGTCCGCCCCGGCGCGCGCGGCTCTATAATACGGCGTGGGCGCGGCGCGTGACGTGGCAGTTGATGTTGACCGCGACCGGCAGTCCCGCGATATGCGTCGGATAGACCTCAATGTTGACGCCGAGCGCGGTCGTCTTCCCCCCGAAGCCCTGCGGGCCGATGCCGAGCGCGTTGATCCGACCGAGCAGCTCCGCCTCGATCCCGGCGTAAAAGGCGTCCGGGTTCGGACTGTCGAGCGGGCGGAGCAGCGCCTTTTTGGCCAGCGCGGCGACGAGGTCAAAGGAACCGCCGATCCCGACGCCGACGACGACCGGCGGGCAGGGGTTCGGGCCCGCGAGCCGGACCGTCTCGACCACAAAATCCTTGACGCCCGCCTCCCCCGCCGAGGGCGGCAGCATAACAAGCCGACTCATGTTCTCCGAGCCTATGCCCTTTGGCGCGACGGTCACGGTGAGCCGGTCGCCCGGCACGATGTCGGTGTGGAGCATCGCGGGCGTGTTGTCGCGCGTATTCGCGCGGCGCAGCGGGTCCGCGACGATCGACTTTCGCAGAGCGCCGTCCGCGTACCCGCGCCGCACACCCTCGTCGACGGCCTCCCTAAGGCCCATTCCGAAGATGTGTACGTCCTGCCCGACCTCGAGGAAAACACAGGCCATGCCCGTGTCCTGACAGAGCGGGACTTGCTCGTCGCGCGCGATTTCGGCGTTTTGCCCCAATATCTCCAGCGTCGCGCGCGCGGACGGCCACGGCTCGCGTTCGCGGCATGCGGATATACGCCGCGAGACGTCCGCGGGCAGCGTCTGATTCGCCTCGATGCAGAGCGCGCGAACGGTCTCGACTACCAAATCGGCTGAAATCTCTCTCATAATATCTCCATACGTCGTCATATGTCTTATTTATATCATATCAAAAAAAATATTTTCAAAAAAGTGTTTTCGGAGTTTTTTAGGTGGTATATATTAAGAACAATCGATCATAAGTTGTGCGGCGGCATAAAGCAAGCAAAAATATGAGCAAGCATTAACAGGAGGGCATGAGACAATGGCATATATTTGGACAGAGGATTGGGCGACCGGGAATCAGATGATCGACACGCAGCACAAGCAGTTGTTTCAGGCGATTAACGCGCTGTTGGACGCCTGCGCGAGCGGGCACGGGCGGGACGCGCTTGACAAGACGATGACGTTCCTCGCGGACTATACGGCAAAGCACTTTGGGGACGAGGAAAAGCTGCAGCAACAGTACAAATACCCCGATTACCCGAACCACAAGAATCTGCATGAAGGCTTTAAGCGGACGGTCGCCGATCTTGCCCGACAACTGAAAGCCGACGGTCCGACGGTCGCGCTCGTCGCAAAGGTCAACACCGGCGTGGGCGGCTGGCTTGTCACCCACATCCAGCGCGAGGATAAAAAAGTCGCCGCGCACATCAAGCAGCACGCCGCTTGATCAAAAAACAGGATAGCCAACCCCCGGCGGTGTAAAAACCGCTTCCATCATACTTATGTACCTGCTCCATCTTCCATGACGAGAGTCTGCCCGTTCCCCCCTTTTCGGGCAGACTTTTGTCACCTTTTTTTGCCAACTTATTCAACCACGCTTATTCAACCACGCTTATTCAACCACGCTTATTCAACCACGCTTATTCAACCACGCTTATTCGGCCGCGGGAGCGAGGCCTGCCAGCGCCGCGTAGTTTGCCGTCGGCTTCGCCACGAGCGCGCCGTTTTTGGCAATGAGCCGCGCGTGGACGATCGTGCGCGAGTTTGGCGTCTCATAGCTGCATGTCGAAAGCGTCAGAATCCTGTCCTTCTCCGTAAATTCAAGCCCGTCCGCCGGGAACATCGACCGCTCCTTATATTGATTTGCCGCCGCGAGGAACGCCCCGGCGTCCTTATAATATGTGGTGATCGTCTCATTGTCCGCGTTGAGCACATATACGGAAAAGACCTCCCAGATCATATCGTCATACAGCGTGTTGAACTGGATCAGCCGGTGATCCTTGAAAAAAGTCTTCCCCTTGTACTTTACGACGTCCTTGAACATCGTCCCGTTTTTCATGTGATGGCCGTGCAGCAGCGTGTTATAGTTATCCCGCGCGGGATTGTTGGACGGGTCCATATAGATGCTGCCCGCGACGAGCTCCCGGCGGTCAATGTCGTGCTTCAGATAGTAATGCGTACCGTCGTACATCACTTCGTAGTCGATTTTTGTGTCGCCGATGTTGATCCAACCGGCCACGTCAGGGTTGCGCTCGAGTAGTTTGGCAAAGCTCGCGCGGGGCTCGCGGCTGACGGGTTGGGCGGGGCTGTCGGCGCCGGACCCGTCGGCGTTGGGTTGGTCGGTGTCGGGCGCGCCGCCGTCGGACGCGTCGGTATCGGATATGCCGGGAGCTGACTCTGACGTAAAGGCCGGGCCGGTTTTGAACGAGTTGAGCAGGGTCGTATAAGCAAAAGCGATGTCGGCTGCGGTCATATAGGCAAAGGCCGTGCCGGACTTGGCCGCGCCGACGGTGATTTTGCCGGTCGGCAGCGCGCCGGTCCCGGTCGTTTCGGCGGTGTCCGGCGGCGTTTGAGCCGCTCCGGCGGCCGATGACAAGCTACCGCCGCCGACGTCGGCCGCCGCCGGCCCCGAAGTCGTGCCGCCCGCGGCGTCCCCCGTCAAATCGGATCCCGCCGCCGATGCGGACCCGGCCGCGTTCGGATCGGATGCAACCGTATCCGCGCCGCCCGCTTCGTCGGCGCGCCCGCCGAGCGCCGCGGCCACAACCGGCTTTTCGACGATCGGCCTGTTGTCATGCAGATAGGTCTGATAGATCATGAACAATCCGGCGGCGATCAATAAGACCGCCAAACCGTTCAGAAAATGGCTTTTGAGTTTTGCCACCGCCGAGTCGCCTCCAAATCCGCTGTCGTCCGCTGTGCTGTCGTCTCCGCTGTCTTCGCCGCCGCGACCGCCGCGACCACTATCCCCGTTCAGGCGATAGCCGCTCCCGTTCACAGGCCAGTTTCACAAGGCGTTCGCATAGCGCGTTGTAGGGGATGCCGACAGCCCGCGCCTCCTGCGGCAAAAGGCTCGTCGGCGTCATGCCGGGGAGCGTATTGGCCTCAAGGCAGAACCACCGACCCGCTCCGTCTAAGATAAAATCGATCCGGGAGTAGTCCCCGAGCCGCAGCGCGGCGTGGACGCGCAGCGCCGTCTCCTGCATGGCGCGCGAAAGCCCGGCGGGGAGCTCCGCGGGACAGACTTCCTCCGTCAGCCCCGGCTGGTACTTGTTCTTGTAATCGTAAAAACCCGCTTTCGGGATAATCTCGATCGGGGGAAGCGCCTCGCTTCCGAGGATGCCGATCGAAAATTCGCGCCCCGGGATCATTTGCTCGATCATCACCCGGTCCTCGTATTTTCCCGCGTAGGCCAGCGCCGCGGTAAACTCGGCGGCGCTTTTGACAATCGAAACGCCGATGCTGGACCCGCACGCGCAGGGTTTTATGACGCAGGGGAACGTCAGACCGCCGGGGGGCGGCGCGCCGTCCGCGATATTATAGATACCCCAATCCGGCGTGTCGATCCCATGAAAACGCATGAGTTCCTTTGAGAGGGGCTTGTCCATCGCGAGCAGACTCCCCGTAAAGCCCGTCCCCGTGTAGCGGACGCCGTGGAGGTCGAGCGCGGCTTGAAGCTGCCCGTTTTCGCCGATCGAGCCGTGCAGCGCGAGAAAGACCACGTCCGCGCCCACGCAAATCGGCAGGATGCTTTCCTCAATCAGCGCGGGACCGCCCCCGCGCGCGGCGGCCAGTGCGGCCAAATCGGGTTCCGCCTCGGGTATCCGATATTCGTAGCGCTCCCTGCGGTGCGCCTGATAGGCCTGTTCAAAGCCGCGCGCCCCGCCGTCGGCGTCACCGGCGCCGATAACGCCATCGGCAGCGCCGACACCATCGACAGCGCCGAGACCACCGGTACGGGCCGCGCCGCCGATTCCTCCGACGTCCCCTCCGACGCCCATATACACATCCGCGAGCAATACGCGGTGGCCGTTCTCAATCAGCGCGTTCGCGATCAGGCAGCCGGACGACAGCGACACGTCGCGCTCCGGGCTCAGCCCCCCCGCCAAAACAACGATGTTCATACCCAGATGCCTTCTTCTTTAGAATGTTTATTCGTATCAAAAATACGCCCGGCTCTTGCCCATATCCTATTTTACCACAGACGCGCCCCCCGTTCAACGCGCCGTCGCTCGTCGCTCGTCGCTCGCAGTCCGCTCGCGCGCGTATCTGTCACAGCGCGCTGCGGATTTTTGCCCATTGTTCAAG
>JAITSR010000058.1 GCA_031287655.1 Clostridiales bacterium | reverse complement strand
GCCGGTCTACTGTTATGAGACGGAAGGCGGCTCTGTGACGCGGGTCGTCGGCGGGAATGCCATGTTCCTTCAGCTGTATGGCGGCAGCCTGTATTATACGGCCGCCGCATCAAACGGCGCTGAGGGCGGCGCCGCCGTCGACGCGGAAGGGGCGGCTGCCGGAAACGGCGGCGCTGCGGGGAGCGGCGAGGCCGCCGGTGAAAACGGCGATACCGCGGACAGCGCCGCCGCCGCGGCAGGGAGCGGCGAGATCGCAGAGAATACCGCATCCACCGCTTCTGACGCTTCTGCCGTCGCCGACGCGGCCAATGAAAGCGCGGCTGCCGACGGGAGCAGCGGCATTGTCGGCGACGGTATATTCATTTCCTCGCTGACGGGCGAGCCGCAAGGGTTGATCGAATGTTCGGCCGACGCGGGATTTTTGATTGACGGAGATGCGCTGTACTACTACGACAGCGAGTCGCGGGAGCTTTGCGTACAATATTTAAGCGCTCCGCAAGGCGCGGTTGAGGCATTGGCGCGCTTTGAGGCCTTTGACGGACCAAACCTCGCGGCGGGCGCGATCTATGGCTTCTTTTCCGACGGCGGTTCCGCGGGTTACGCGCGGGTTCCGGCGGCAAGGGCAGGGGGAGGCGCGGGTGATTCGCCGCCGGAGGATCTGTCGCCTGTCGCGGCGCGGGAGGAAGCCCTTCGATTCGGCGACGCGCTGTTCTTTGTCAGGCGGGACGACCGGGGCGCGCAGAGCGTATTTCGATTACTCCCGGAGGCCGCCGCTTCGACGGAGGGCGAACCCGCAGCAGACGGCGCATCGATAGACAGCGGGCCGGTCAACGGCGACTTGGCGACAGAGCCGGTTCTCTCGGGGATTCCGGGCGGCGAGCGTCTTGTGTTTGTCAGCGACAGCTTTGTGCTTACTAGCGATCACAATAATGTACGGCTCTATCCGCTCCGCGGCGATGCGGAGGGCGGAGACGCGGTCGCCGGTCCCTCCGCCGAGAACGCGCAGACCGCGGACACGGGTACCGGCGCGGGCGAAACCGACGCGGCGGCCGCAGCCGGGGCGACACCATCCGGTGAAGCGTCCGCGAGCGCCCCATCGACGACCGTATCCGGCGCTTCGGCAGGCGAGGTCGCGACAGGCGCCGCCGAGACGGGGGATGTCGAACCCGCCGAGGCGGTCGGCGTCTCCGCATCCGCGGAGGACCCCGATTCCGGCGCGGGCGGCGTCGGAGCGCCGGGCGGAGACGCCCCTACAGACGGCGGCGCGCCTCCGGGCGATTTGTCCGCAGCCGGTGTATCCCACGTCGTCGAGCCGCGCCTCCTGTCGGACAACGGGCTGCATATGTGGGTCGGCCTCTCCCAAGTCGAATCGTACGAAGGGCGGTTATTCTTCGTCTCACAAGCCGGTTTTTTCAGTGCGGACACGGACTTTCGCACCGCCGTGTTCATCTGCGACGACGGCCCGGAGAGCTACGAGCGGTTCAAGATCGCCGGCGGCCGGGTGTACTATCGGCGCGGCGGCGCGTCCGGCGAGGGGGGGCTGTATGTCATGGATTTGGACGGAGGGCGGCAGCGGCGTCTGTACGCCGGGGAAGCCACGGATTTTGATACGGACGGGGAAACCTTCTACTATATCGACGCGCGGGACGGGCAAATCTTTCGGCGGGACGCCGTCCCCGCGGACGCCTCCGGGCCGGAAGGCGGTCCCGTTTCCGCCGACGTACCCGGCGATGCCGTGCGTGTCGGCGAGGCGGCGGAGTTGACCGGAGACGCCGTAACTGTTTGCGGGAACGGGGACCTTGTCGTGCGCAGCCTGAACGACGGCTGTAACCTGTATCTCTATGAGCGGGGCGGGGCGGCCGACAGTGCGGCGCGTAAGCTCACGGAGGGCGGCGCGGGCGGCGCCGTGGCGTTCGGGGATTTCGTCTACTATCGCGCGTGGGGGGATCGTGAAAGCCTGTATCGGGTGGATTTGCGCGGCAATTCCTTCATCTCTATTGACCAATAATGAAAGGGGCGGCGGTTCATGTATCAAAAGTTGCCGGTGGGCGCGGATATTTTCGTAAATATGCGTGAGCAGGATTTTTACTACATAGACAAGACCAACTTCATCCGCGATTTGCTGCTGAATCGGGGCGAAGTGAATCTGTTCACGCGCCCGCGCAGGTTTGGCAAAACGCTGAATATGACGATGCTGCAAGCCTTCTTTGAGATCGGCGTCGACCGCAGGGACATCTTTTTCGGCTTGGATATTTTAAAAGAGCAAGAGCTCTGCGAACAGCATATGAACCGCTATCCTGTAATCTTCCTTTCGCTCAAAAGCATCGAAGGCAAAACCTTTGCGGAGGCAATGGCGAAGGTAGGCCTTTTAGTGGCCGACGAATGTGTACGCCTGTCTTTCTTAGGACAAAACCAGCGAATTGACAAGGACCAGCGTTTACTTTTTAAGTCGCTAAAAGCAAGAAAAGCGGATCATGCCGAGCTGGGATCGGCGATCAAAGCCCTCTCACGCATGCTCGAAGCACACTATGGTCAAAAGGTAGTCTTACTTGTCGATGAATATGATGTCCCGCTCGAGAAAGCCTTTCATAACGGCTACTATGACGATATGGTTTCTTTCATGCGTCAGTTTCTTGGGGATGCCTTCAAAACCAATACATCCTTGGCATTTGCGGTCGTGACAGGTTGTTTGCGCATTTCCAACGAAAGCATTTTCACCGGTCTGAATAACATAAAAATCGACGACATCACAAGTGATCGCTACGATGAAAGCTTCGGTTTTACCGACGCGGACGTAAGAAAGATTCTGACGGATTACAACCTCACATCCGCATACGAAGAACTGCGCGCGTGGTACGATGGCTATCACTTTGGCGACACCGATGTATACTGCCCGTGGGACATCATAAATCATGTGGACAGGCTGCTGGAAAATCCCAAAGCAGAGCCGGAGGCATACTGGAACAATACCAGCTCTAACGAGATTGTGAAACGCTTCATCGACAAGGCGGGCGCCTCGACGCGAAATGAAATAGAACGGCTCATCGCGGGCGATTTTGTAGAGAAGCCGGTGAGAATAAACCTGACTTACGCGGAACTCGACGAGAACATCGATAACCTTTGGAGCGTATTGTTCCTTACGGGCTACTTGACGCGGCAGCGCACAACAGACATTCTGCCGCGCGGCACGATGCGTCTCGTGATTCCCAATGCGGAGATCAAAGAAATCTTTGTTGAAAAAATCCAGAAATGGTTTGCCGAGCGTGTCAAAAGCACTGATCGCAGCGAACTGGACGCGCTGCACAACGCGTTCTTGGTCGGAAACCGCGAGACAATTGAAACGATATTGAACGCCCAGCTGCGCGCGACGATCAGCTACTATGACGCGAACGAGAGCTTCTATCACGGCTTTCTGGCGGGGCTGCTAAAGGGCTGCGGTTCGTGGGGCGTCGGCTCCAACCGCGAATCGGGCGACGGTCGGAGTGACATTCTCGTCATTCCGGAAGATTATGCCACAGGCATTGTGATCGAAATCAAGCACGCGCGTGGCCTAGAAGATATTCCCGCGATGTGCGAAGCGGCGATGCGCCAGATCGAAGAAAAAAATTATCAGGATGGACTTTTGGAGAGAGGTATCTCGTCAGCCAGACTTTATGGCGTCGCGTTTTGGAAAAAGAACTGCGGCGTGATAACCAAGAGCGTGCAGCTGCGAAAGACCATAATCTCTATTTAAGCGCCTCGCGGGGCACGAAGGAATGATTGAAATGGCAAATAAAAGTTTTCACGATTTTTATAACGATGACCAAAACGTCTCCCCGACAGAACGCGCCAAGATTGAGTTTGAGGTTGAACTTATTGGGAAACTGATAGCGGCGCGGGAAGCCAAAGGCATGACACAGGAGCAGTTGGCGG
>JAITSR010000034.1 GCA_031287655.1 Clostridiales bacterium | reverse complement strand
GTCGTCGAATATCCGTTTGCGTATTCCATATCGATCATCAACACGTCATTGGTGAAGCCGGGCGCGCCACAGATGCTGATTGCCCGGGCGTCTGATCAGACCGGCGAAGTTTTCAACGCGGGAGGTTCCGTGACATGGAGCATTGATCCGCCGGTCGCGGGAGTGACGGTCGACGGTTCCGGTTTGGCCACGGCCAGCCCGTTTTTGCTCGGGCAGGACATTTGGTTTACTGTCAGGGCGTCCTTGGATACGACGTTCGGAACAGGTTTGGGGTATATACCCGGGCCGCTGCAGCCGCCCTATGGGTGGGCCCCCTCGCCGCCGGCGGCCAAGCCTGTGATCTACCTCTATCCGACGGTCCCGACGGACGTCTCGGTCACGCTTACCTATCGGGGGGAGCTCGACTTCACATGGCCGCCCTATCATGACAGCGGTGCGCCCGGCGGCGAGGGCTGGCATGTGACCGCGTTTCCGGACGGCACGTTGATCAACCGCGACGACGGCATGGAATACTCCTATCTTTTTTGGGAAGGCGCGGAAACAGACATTGATTTTAGCCGGGGCTTCGTCGTGCCGGGCGCGGATACGGGGGCATTCCTGCGCGAAAAGCTCGCGGCGCTCGGACTGACGCCACGCGAGTACAACGAGTTCATTGTGTATTGGGCGCCGAAAATGCAAGGCAACGCGTATAACCTGATCTCCTTCCAAGGTGAGTCCTACACCGGGAGTGTCGGGCTTTTGGTTACGCCGGAGCCGGACAGCCTGCTCCGTGTGTTTATGGCGTATCGGGCGCTGGATGATCCGATCGACGTTCCGCCGCAAGAGATTCATCCGTTTGAGCGCAAGGGCTTTACGGTCGTCGAGTGGGGAGGCGTGGAGGTGAAGGACTAGAACCACGCCGCGAGATCGCGCGGCGCTTTTCAGATTTTTCGATTATTCTCAGGGATACGACGAAGGTTCGCCCAAGAATACAAATTGCCGCTGTCGTCCGAGGCCAAGCTGTGATACGGCCCCGACGACGCGGCAATTATTTTTTGCGGCAAATTTATGCCCGTTCGTATGTTGTATAAAAAAAACAATCATGCTATACTAACACATTGAATCAGCCGAATAAGGAAACTCAATTGTAATTCTGAGTGTATTCGCAAACTCCATGAACCGAATACGCTTACACGACATTTATTTGAAGGGGATGGTTGTAAAGATGGCCGATAACCTAGTGATCGTCGAATCTCCGGCGAAGGCGAAAACAATCGGAAGGTACCTCGGGAAAAATTACAAGATCGTCGCTTCGGTCGGGCACATTCGCGATCTGCCAAAAAGTCAGATCGGCGTGGATGTTGAAAAGGACTTTGAACCGAAATACATCACGATCCGCGGCAAGGGAGACGTGATCAGCGGGCTGAAAAAGGACGCGAAGAACTCCAAAAGGGTGTTCCTCGCGACCGACCCCGACCGCGAAGGCGAGGCGATCTCGTGGCATCTCGCGACGATCCTGAACATCGAGAACGACGCGAAGTGCCGCGTGTCGTTCAACGAGATCACAAAGAACGCGGTCGCGAGCGCGATCAAGGCTCCGCGCAAGCTCGACATGGACCTCGTCGACGCCCAGCAGGCGCGCAGGATTTTGGACCGGCTCGTCGGCTACAAGATCAGCCCGCTGCTCTGGCGCAAGGTGCGCAAGGGGCTGAGCGCCGGGCGCGTCCAGTCCGTCTCGACGCGGCTGATCTGCGACCGCGAGAGCGAGATCGAGGCGTTTGTTTCAGAGGAGTACTGGTCCGTGCAGGTAAAGCTCGCAAAGCAGAAACAGCGCGCCGCTTTTCTCGCGAAGTTCTACGGGGACGAGAACGGCAAAAAGCGCGAGCTAAAAACAAAAGAGGAGACCGACGCGCTGCTCGAAGCCGTAAAGGGCGGCGCTTATCGCGTCCGGAGCGTCAAGGAGAGCGAAAAGCGCAAATTCCCCGCGCCGCCCTTTATCACAAGCACCCTGCAGCAGGAGGCGTCGCGCAGGCTGAACTTTCAGGCGCGCAGGACGATGAGCGTCGTGCAGCAGCTCTATGAGGGCGTCAACATCGCGGGCCTCGGCTTGACCGGGCTCGTGACCTATATCCGCACGGACTCGACGCGCATTTCGCAGGAGGCGCTCACGGAATCCGCGCGCTATATCACGGAAAAGTACGGCGCGGCCTACCTGCCCAAATCCCCGCGTGTCTTTGCGAACCGCAACGCCGCGCAGGACGCGCATGAGGCGATCCGCCCGAGCCATTTCGACCTCGATCCGGAGCGCGTGCGCGCATCTCTGACAAATGAGCAGTTCCGGCTTTATAAGCTGATATGGGACAGGTTCATCGCGTGCCAGATGGAGGCGGCCGTCTACGACCAGATGTCGGTCGACATCATATCGAACGCGAAGCTGTTCCGCGCGGTCGGCTCCAAGATCAAGTTCAAGGGCTTTACGGCGGTCTACGAGGAAGCCGCGGACGACGACGGCAGCGAGAAGGAGGGCGACGGGGACGGTGAGTCGCGCCTGCCGGAGCTCGCGGAGGGCGAGGAACTGGATTTTCGCGAAATTCTGCCGAACCAGCATTTTACGCAGCCGCCGCCGCGCTACACGGAGGCGACGCTGATCCGCGCGCTCGAGGAGAAGGGCATCGGGCGGCCGAGCACCTACGCGCCGACGATCACGACGATCCTTGCGCGCGGGTATGTCGAAAAGGAAAAAAAGGCGATCTTCCCGACGGAACTCGGCAAGGCGGTCAACCAGATCATGACACAGCACTTTGCGGACATCGTCGACGTCGCGTTTACCGCGGACATGGAAAAAAAGCTCGACGACGTCGAGGAAGGGCAGAAGGCGTGGCGCGCTCTGCTCCATGAATTTTACGACGGTTTTGAAAAAGTGCTGAAAACCGCCGAGGAGGGGATCGGCGACGTCGAACTCCCGGACGAGGTGACGGACGTGCTCTGCGAGAAGTGCGGCCGGAATATGGTAATCAAGATGGGGCGCTACGGAAAGTTCCTCGCCTGCCCCGGATACCCGGCCTGCCGCAACGCGAAACCGATTGTTGAATACGCGGGAGTGAATTGCCCAAAATGCGGCGCGCAAATTGTTTATAGAAAGACAAAAAAGGGTAAGAAGTACATAGCTTGCGAGAATTCGTCAGCCTGTGACTACCGCTCGTGGGATTTACCGACAAAGGATGTCTGCCCGATCTGCGGGAAGTTTATGCAAAAGTCGTCTTGGGGCGGCAAGAACGCGCGGGCGCACTGCTGCGACGAGCTTTGCCCGAACGGGATCCCAAAGAAGCCGGAGACGGCGAAAGCGCCCGGCACGACAGAGGACCCGAAAACAGCGGGGGAGGCAATTCCCGCGGAGGGAAAAGCGTCATCTGCCGGAAGGGCCTCGTCCGGCGGGAAGGCCCCGACGACGGGGAAGAAGCGGAAAAAGTGAGCGGCACAGCCACGGCGGTCGGGCAGGCGCCGGAACACACGGCCGCCGATACGCGACTCATGGTGGTGGGCGCGGGGCTCGCGGGGTGCGAGGCCGCGTGGCAAGCGGCGCGTTTGGGTGTTCGCGTCCGGCTGATTGACATGAAGCCCAAGCGGCTCACGGCGGCGCATCACAGCGATGACTTCGCGGAGCTCGTGTGCAGCAATTCGCTCGGCGCGGCGTCGACGGAAAACGCGAAGGGCCTGTTAAAGCAGGAACTCCGGGAGCTCGGCTCCTTGGTCGTCCGTTGCGCGGACGAGAACCGCGTCCCGGCGGGCGGCGCGCTCGCGGTCGACCGGCTCCGTTTTTCGGAAGCGGTCACACGGGCGATTTGCGCCGACGGGAACATTGAGATCGAGTGTGCCGAGGTCGGAGAAATTCCGGCGGCGCGGCCCTGTGTGATCGCGACGGGACCGCTGACGACGGACGGGCTTTCGGCGAATATCCGGGAGCGGCTCGGGTCCGGGAGTTTGTATTTTTTTGACGCGGCCGCGCCGATTGTGGCGCTGCGGTCGGTCGACGAGAGCCGGACATTCCGGGCGTCACGCTATGACAAGGGCGGCGGGGACGATTACGTCAACTGCCCGATGACAAGGGAGGAATACCAAATCTTCACGGATGCGCTTGTCGCGGCCGAAACGGCGGAGCAAAAAGACTTTGAGGAAACAAAGCTGTTTTCCGGCTGTATGCCGGTCGAGAGCATCGCAAAGCGCGGCCCCGACACACTGCGGTTCGGACCGTTAAAGCCGAAAGGGCTGATCGACCCCGTGACGGGCAGGGAACCTTACGCCGTCGTGCAGCTGCGGCAGGACGACGCGGAGGGCAGGCTTTACAACCTCGTCGGTTTTCAGACGAGGCTCCGCTTCGGGGAGCAAAAGCGCGTGTTCGGTTTGATCCCCGGCCTTGCGAACGCGGAGTTTGTGCGTTACGGTGTCATGCACCGCAACACGTTTTTGGACTCGCCGCGCCTGCTAAAAGCGGACTACGCCGCCCGGCGCGAACCGAAGCTTTTCTTCGCGGGGCAGATTACGGGCGTTGAGGGTTATGTGGAGTCCGTATCCTCCGGCCTTGTGGCCGGGATTTCCGCCGCGCGGGGGCTTCTGGGCCTACCGGCGGTACAGCTCCCGCCCGAGACGATGACGGGGGCGCTCGCAAAATATGTGTCGTCCTACGCGGGCGCCGACTTTCAGCCGATGAACGCGAACTTCGGAATCCTCGCGCAGCCGGAACAGACGGAGCCGCTTTGTGCGACCCGGCGGCGGCTTTCAAAGCGGGAGCGGAACAGGTTTTACGCGGAGCGGGCGATCGAGGCGATCAGGGCGTTCGCCGCCCGCTTGGAATAAAGGAGGCATGTCAATGTTATTGGACAAAATCAACAGGAGCACGCTCGTTCAGGAGAAGACGCTTGACGCCGCGTGGCTGCGCAACGAGGTGCTCGCGCACAATATCGCGAATGTGGACACGCCGACCTATAACCGGAAGGACGTCGATTTTGAAAAATACCTCCAAAACGCGCTCGATCCCGGACTGGACGACGTGATCGTCCACCGGCGGCACAGCTTCCGCTTTGACGACGACGGCGGCCTCGATTCCGTGGGCGCGCGCGTCACCGAGGACTACAATACGCTCGCGATGCGCATCGACGGAAACAACGTCGACGTCGACGAGGAAATGGCGCAGATGGCGAAGAACACGATTAAGTACAACATGGTAACGCAGAACGTGAACGGCAAGTTCTCAAAGATCAAGCATGTGATCACGGAAGGCAGGAGGTAACACATCACTATGGGTTATTTTGGCGCGTTGGACATTTCCGCTTCCGGGCTTACCGCGCAGCGGCTCAGGATGGACACGATCTCGCAGAATATCGCGAACGTCAACACGACGAGGACCGCGGACGGCACGCCGTACAGGCGCAAGGTCACGCTGTTTGAGGAACGCACGGGGCCCGCGATGTTCGACGGCTACCTGCGCTCGGCCTTCAAGGGGGACAACCTCGGGACCGGCGTCCGGGTCGCCCGCATACTCGAGGATCAGGCCCCGTTCCGAAAGGTCTACGATCCGGGCCACCCGGACGCGGACGCGGACGGGTATGTATCGCAGCCGAACGTCGACGTCGTGACGGAGATGGTCAACATGATCTCCGCGAGCCGGTCCTATGAGGCGAACGTCACGTCGATCAATACGACAAAAAGCATCTGCACAAAAGCGCTGGAAATCGGAAGGTAGAGGTAATCAATGAGTGCGGGAATTGCTGGAATAGCGGGATTGACAAGCGCGGCGGGTATCACGGGCACGGCAAACAGTGACCTCTCGGTGAACGGCTACTATCTGCGGCCCTCGCTCGCGTATAAGGCGAGCACGATCTTCGGCGGCGACGAGGGGCTTGCCGGGCTGCTCGAAAAAGGCGTCACGGTCTCCTTCACGGAGATGCTAAAATCGGGCCTCAGCGAAGTAAACGCGCTTCAATCTCAGGCGAGCGACCTTGCGGACAAGTTCGCGGCGGGGGAGACCGACAACATTCACGAAGTTTTGATCGCGGGCGAAAAAGCGGATATCGCGCTACAGCTCACGACGGCAATTCGTTCAAAGATATTGGACGCCTACCAGGAAATCATGCGAATGCAAATATAGTGTAAACGGCGACGATTGTGAACACGTCAGCCGCTGATTTATTATATGGATCGAGCCTGTTTAAGGCAGCAGGGAGCGGGATATGCCAGCGTTTGCGGAAAAATACGTCGTGCAGGTCAGAGATTTTTGGCGCGGACTTGACAAGTCGCAGAGGAACCGGATTTACGTCACGACCGCGATGGTCGTCCTCGCGGTCGGGCTCTTGATCTTCATCGTCACAAAGCCGAGCCGGATGACGCTGTTCAACGGCAGCGACAAGGCGCAGGTCGGGGAGATGTCCACGCTCCTTTCGGACGCGGGCATTTGGAACCGTGTCGAGAACGGCGGCACGAGCATCCTGATTGACACGAAGAACAACGACCGCTCGCAGGTGCTGCTCGCGCAAGAGGGTTATCCCAAGGACGGCTTTGCCTTTGAGGACGCGATCTCGATGATCGGACTCACGACGACGGACAGCGAGAAAAAGCGTATTTGGAAGGCGCAGACAAAGTCGGACATCGAAAAAAAGATCAAAATGCTCGACAACATTGAGGACGCGACCGTCGTGCTCGCGATCCCGGAGCCTTCGATTTTCTTGACGAACGACCAAGCGCCGCTCCGCCCGACGTCGACCGTGACGATCTGGCCCAAGAACGGCAAGGCGCTTCTGCCGTCGCAGATCGACGGGATCAAGCAGATCATCGTCGGCAGCGTCGAGGACATGTCACTGGACAACATCCGCGTGATCGACAACTTTGGCAACCCGCTCGAGGGCACGCCGGACGTCGACCCGCTGAGCCTCGTCCCGAATCAGGAGGAGATGCGGCTCCGCTACACGCAGGACATCGAAAACAAAATCTTCAAACTCTACGGACTCTCAAAAAACGAGGCTTTCGACACGTTTTCCGTCGTCGCAAGCCCCTATCTTGATTTTTCAACGCAGGAATACACCGCGGAGACGCTAAAGACGCCGGAGGGCTTCGACGCCGGTACGGGCGCGCTGCTTGAGGAACATTTGCGCAAGGAGGAGGCGGAGAACTACGCGACGGGCGGCGTGCCTTCGATGGACACGAACCCCGGTGAGACGACGCCGATCTACCCCCTGCAGGGCAATGAGGGCACGGGGACATACAGCCTCACGGACGACCAGACGGCGTTCGGCTACGACAAGCGCGTCGAGGTCGGCGCGAAGTCGCTCGGCGAGTTTGTGCCGGAGCGCTCGTACCTGAGCATCGTGTTGGGCTACGGGCTCACGGTCGCGGACGCGTCGCAGCTGACGGACGACTTTATCGCGGACGTGCGTTCGGCCGCGAGCAGCGCGACGAGTATCCCCGCGAACAACATCAGCGTCACGAGGATGCCGCTGCAAAAGCCGGTCGCGCCGAGCGTGCCGATCACCGAGCGGATTCAGGCGCTGATCGCGGAATACGGCGTGCTGATCCTCCTGTTGTTCCTGATCCTGACGCTGATCCTCTCGCTGTTCGTGCGAAAGAAGAAGGAGGACGACGAGGTCGAGGACCTGCAGCTCCAGATCGCGGAGGGCATTATCGAGCCGGACGAGGCCGCGCGGTTTCAGGAAATTGACATGGACGAGAAGTCTGAGATACGGGAGCAGCTCGAAAAGCTGATTAAGCAAAAGCCGGAGGCCGTCGCGTCCTTGCTGCGGAACTGGCTTACCGAGGAATGGGAATGACGCAAGGCCGGGGCCGGAATGGGACCGGCTGAGCGGAAAGGAAGGGAAAAAAGCGATTGCCACCTAAAAACGCAACGGCCAAGCAGGCGCTCACCGGAAAGGAAAAGGCCGCGACGCTTCTGATCGCGCTCGGCCCCGAGTTTTCGGCGGACATCTTCAAGCACCTCAAGGAGGAAGAAATTGAGGAACTGACGCTGGAGATCGCGAGCATCAAAGCCGTTTCAACCGAAGAAAAAGAGCGGATCATGGAGGAATTTTACCAGATCTGCCTCGCTCAAAACTACATTGCGGAGGGTGGCATCGGGTATGCGAGGGAGATACTGGAAAAGGCGCTCGGCGCTCAAAAGGCGCTGGACATTATCAACAAGCTGACCGCGTCATTGCAGGTCCGGCCATTTGAATTTGTGAGAAAAACAGATCCGTCACAACTGTTGAACTTCATACAAAAAGAGCATCCGCAGACGATCGCGCTGATCCTCGCGTACCTTTCGCCCGCGCAGTCGTCGCAGATTCTGTCCGGGCTCACGCCCGAAAAACAGGTCGACGTCGCGCGCAGGATCGCGACGATGGACCGCACGTCCCCGGATGTGATCAAGGAAGTGGAGAATATCCTGATCAAGAACCTGTCGTCGCTCGTCACGGAGGACTTCACCTCCGCCGGCGGGATACAGGCGATCGTCGACATTTTGAACAGCGTCGACCGCAGCACGGAGCGCCACATCATCGAGACGCTCGACATCGAGGACACCGAACTCGCCGAGGAAATCAAGAAGCGCATGTTCGTGTTCGAGGACATCCTGCTGCTCGACAGCCGCTCAATCCAGCGGTTCCTGCGGGACGTCGAGAACAACGTGCTCGGCGTCGCGCTGAAGGGCGCGACCGAGGAAGTCTCAAAGGTGATCTTTACGAATATGTCAAAGCGCCTTGCGGAGATGATCAAAGAGGACATCGAGTTTATGGGGCCGGTGCGCCTGAAGGATGTCGAGGAAGCGCAGCAGAAGATCGTAAACGTGATCCGGAGGCTCGAGGACGCCGGAGAGATCATTATTTCCAGAGGCGGAGGGGACGAGATCGTTGTCTAACAAGATATTTAAGAACTACCAGATCAACTTGGGTCTGCCTTTTCAGGTCAAAGTCCCGCTCGACGAGCTCTTTGAGGGCGCGTTCTTCGACGGCGGCGGGGAGGGCGCGGTTTTTGAGGTCGACGGGGGCGTGGGCAGCCTGTACCGCGCGGACGGTTTCTTTGGCGCGGACGGTTTTTCCGGCGCGGGCGTGAGCGGCGATGAAGCGGACGCGGACACGAGTATCGACGCAGACGGCGCGGACGCAGACGCAGTGCTCGCGGCGGCCCGGATCGAGGCGCAGGGACAACTCGCGGCCGCGCGCGCCGAGAGTGCGGAAATCCTCACGGCGGCGGGGCGGGACGCGATCGGGATCGTCGACGCCGCAAAGGAGGAAGCGCGGGGGCTCATCGAGCAGGCGCGCCAAAACTCTGAGACCGAGCGGCAGGCGGCCTTGGAGCAGGCGCGGCAGCAGGGCTATCAGCAGGGTTATGAGGAAGGCAAGGCGGCTTACGACGGGCTTGTCGCGGAGGCCGAGAGCCTGCGGGACGAGGCCGCCGCGGAGTATAAACAGCTGCTCTCGGGCGCGGAGGCGGACGCCGTCGAGCTCGTGCTCGCGATCGCAAAGAAGGTCGTCGGCGAGGAAATGGTGATGAACCGGCAAAACCTGCTCGTGCTGATCAAGGACGCGTTCAGCCACTGCTCCAATAAGGAGCAGGTCGTATTGAAAATCTCATCGGACGACTACGATTATATAAGAGCCAATAAGGATGTGCTGCTGTCGATGGTCGAAGGCGTCGGCAGACTCGAATTAAAGCGCGACCTCTCGCTGCGGCCGGGGGCGTGTTTTGTGGAAACGCCGTTCGGCAGTATAGACGCGGGCGTCGCGACGCGCCTCAGCAAGGTCGAGGACGCGTTCTACCGCCTGCTCGCCGGAGACCGAAAGGAACGCCTGCTCGCGGAGGGCGCGTAGCCGCGCGCGGAAAATGAGTGAAAACATGGCCGTGATCGAACTCGCAAAATACAATATGACATTGGCCGGAGGTTCGTTTCTGGAATACTCGGGCCGCGTCAGCAAGGTCGTCGGGCTCACGATCGAGTCGGACGGCCCCGAGGCGAACATCGGGGAGCTTTGCGAGATTCAGGCGGCGCGCCTCGGCAGGAGCGTATACGCGGAGGTCGTCGGCTTTCGTGACGGCAAGGCGCTCCTGATGCCGCTGGGCAGCATGGCGGGCATCGGACCCGGCAGCAAGGTCATTGCGACCGGGTCGAGCTTTTCGGTTGCGGTCGGGCGCGATCTGACCGGGCGCGTGTTGGACGGGCTCGGCAATCCGATCGACGGCGGCGGGCCCGTCACGGCGGAGGCGATGGTCCCCGTCGACCACCCCGCGCCGCACCCGCTCGCGCGGCGGCGCATCTCGGAGCCCCTGCCGCTCGGCGTCAAGGTCATCGACAGCCTTTTGACGATCGGGAAGGGGCAGCGCTGCGGGATTTTTTCGGGCAGCGGCGTCGGCAAGAGCACGGTCATGGGTATGATCGCGCGCAACACAAAGGCCGATGTGAACGTGATCGCGCTGATCGGGGAGCGCGGCAGGGAAGTGCGCGAGTTTTTGGAAAAGGATTTGAAGGACGAGGGGCTCTCCCGCTCCGTCGTCGTCGTCGCAACGTCTGACCAGCCCGCGCTCGTCCGGCTGAAAGGGGCGTTTGTCGCGACCGCGATCGCGGAGTATTACCGCAGCCGCGGCAACGATGTCCTGCTGCTGATGGACTCTTTGACGCGCTTTGCGATGGCGCAGCGCGAGATCGGGCTCGCGATCGGGGAGCCGCCTGTTTCGCGCGGCTACACGCCCTCCGTGTTCGGGCAGATGCCAAAGCTGCTGGAGCGCGCGGGCAATTCGGAGCGCGGCTCGATTACGGGGCTCTACACGGTGCTCGTGGACGGCGACGATCTGACGGAGCCCGTGACGGACGCGGCGCGCGGCATTTTGGACGGGCACATCGTGCTCTCCCGCGCGCTCGCGAACCGGAATCAGTATCCGGCGGTCGACGTGCTCGCGAGCATCAGCCGCGTCATGCCGGACGTGATCTCGCCGGAGCACAAGCAGATCGCGGCCGAGATCAAAAAGGTGCTCGCGATCTATCGGGACGCAGAGGACCTGATCAACATCGGCGCGTACACAAAGGGCAGCAATGAGAAGATCGACTACGCGATCAGCCTGATCGACCGGATTTTGGCGTTTGTGAGCCAGCAGGTCGGCGAGGCGTATCCTTTTGACGAGGAGCTGCGGCAGATGGCCGGGGTCGTCGCCGCAACGTAACAAAAGCCGCCGCGCGCGACACACCGCGGTATCCGTCCGCGGCATCGGTCCGCGGCGCGCGGCCGGAGGCATATGGCGAAGTTTCACTTTCAGCTGAAAACGCTGTTGGATTTGCACCGCCAGCTTGAGGAACAGGCAAAAAACAAGCTAGGAGCCGCGGTCGCGGAGTTTAACCGCGAACTTATGCGGCTGGACGGGATCAAAAGCGCGATCGCGCTCACGGTCGACGAGTTCCGAGCACTCTCGGGCGGGCGCTTTGCGGCGGGCAAGATTCGCGGCTACAACGCCTTTCTCTCGATGATGAAGGAGCGGGCGGAAGCGCAGGCGCTCGTCGTGTCGGGCGCGGAGGAACGGGTCGCGCTGGCGCGGCGGGAGCTTCTGGCCGCGGCGCAGGAGCACGATATGTATGAAAAACTCCGGGAGAAGGCCTACGCCAAATATCTGGACGACGAAAAACGCGCGGAGCAGCGGGTCGCGGACGAAATCATCAGTTACAGGATCGGGAGCGGAGTAAATGGCGAAGAAAGAGAAGGCGGCTAAAAAAAGAAAGACGGCGGACGCGGACGGCGCGTTTGCGGGCGAAAGCCAAAAGAAGGGCGGCGGGCTCGTGTTCGCGGCGGTGTCGCTGCTCTCCGCGCTGCTCGTGATCGGGGCCGTGCTCGCGGGCTTTTTGTTTTTTATTTTGCGTATGAACGTACTCGGCGTCGCGGACACCTATCGGGACGCGATCGAAAAAGTGCCGGTGTTGAACCTAGCGCTGCCCAAGCAAGAGGGTGAGGAAGCCGACCCGGCTCAGATGACGTTCGAGGACCTTGTAAAGCGCTATGACGCGACCGTCGCCGACAAGGAAAAGCTCGAAAAGGACATCGAGGCGGCGAACGCGCGCGTAGAGGAATTGAGCCGCGCAAAGAGTGAGTTTGACGCGCAGGCGCTCATAAACAATGAAAAAACGGCGCAGCTGGAAAAGAAGGTCGCGGACCTTGAAGCCGAAAAAAAGCAGCTCGACGATATGAAGTACGACCTCGAGCGCATCGCGGCGGAGGGCGACAAGGCGGCTTTCGCGAAGTATTTTGAGGGCGTGAGCCCCGAGGTCGCGCAGGAAATATACGCGCAGGTCATGCAGGAGCAAAAGAAAAGCGACGAGACGGCCGAGTTCCTAAAGACATTTCAAACGTTGGACACGAAGGCCGCGTCGCAAATCCTCGAGACACTCGGCGCTGTGCGGATCGACTTTATCACGGAGACTCTGCGAGGCTTAAAACGCGACATCGCGGCGGACATCATCGCGCAGCTCACACCTGAGCTGGCCGCGCAAGTCACGCTGCGCCTCGCCGGCAATTGATAAAAACTCATGTAACAGGTCAGATGTTGCGGAGCGACGAAACGGAGTTTTTTATGGGGATCATCAGAACGCATGACTTCACTTTGTACGGCCGCGCGGGCGAATTCCGAATTGCGCTCCGCCCGCTTCGCGACGCGCATTTGCCGCTCCTTTACAAGTGGAACGCCGACCCGGAGGTGCTCTATTGGACCTGCGGCGGCGAGGACGACCCCGATCCGTATGAACCGGAGGACGTCGAGACCCTGTATCGGAACGTCTCGAAAAGAGCGTACTGCTTCCTCGTTGAGGTGGACGGCGAGCCGGTCGGGGACTGCTGGCTGCTCAAAATGGAGCTGCCGGACGTGCTCGCGATGTACCCGCCGACTTCGGACATCCGCAGGATCGACATGACGATCGGCGAAAAATCGTATTGGAACAAGGGCATCGGAACGGCTTTTGTCGGCATGTTGGTCAAGTTCGCGTTCTATTATGAGCGCGCGGACGCGATACACTGCCTTTTGGACGACTTCAACCGGCGCAGTATGCGCGTATGGGAAAAACACGGCTTCCGGCTCGTCCGCGCGGACGAGCTGGAACAGCCGCAAAAAGGCAAAAAACAACTGCATTACGCGCTGACAAGCCGGGAATACCGCGACAGCCGCGCCGGGCAAACCCGGTTTTAAGCGCGTCGTGTTTTGGAAAGCCGCACAAGGCCCGTGTTAAGACGCGCGCACCTTACGCAAGCGCGCAAAGCGCGGCAGCCCGTCCTCGACCGCGATTCGCGACTCGCCTTGGATCAGCGGCAGCGCGTAGTCGCAAAACTCCTGTTTTAAGCCGTTGCCGGCTTCGTTGACCCACTCGCGCGGGATCAGCTTTTCCTTGTTCGCGACCTCGTTGACGTCGACGAGTTTTGTGTTGCAGACGTACACGGGGCCAGGTCCGCGTTCAAAGCCCACCATGTAGCCGGATTTGCCCTCGAGCGCGTGCTGGACGGCCATCTTCCCGGCGAGGAAGCTCTCGTCGACGTCGACGCGCGAGGCGCAGTGCGCGGCGCAGCGCTGCAAGAGGCTGAGCTCGATCGAGCGGACCTTCACGTTCAGATGGTCCTTGACGAGTTTGCCGAGGATGCTCGCGGCTCCGCCGAGCTGCGTATGTCCAAAAGAGTCGACCGCGAGGTTCTGATAATTCATCTCCGGGACGTAGACGCCGTCCGCGTCGTGCAGTCCCTCCGAGATTGCGATGATCGCGTTGCCGTTTGCGCTGAACACGGATTCGACGTCGCCGAGGAACCTGTCGGCCTCAAACGGCAGCTCGGGCAGATAGATCAGGTCGGGTCCCAAGCCCTTCTGGCTGGCGAGGGAGGACGCGGCGGTCAGCCAGCCCGCGTTCCGGCCCATCACTTCAATAATAATCACCATGCCGGTGTCATAGACCTTCGCGTCGAGCGCCACTTCCATAAAAGAGGTCACGATATACTTTGCGGCGCTGCCGAAGCCCGGGCAGTGATCCGTACCCCAGAGGTCGTTGTCGATCGTCTTTGGCACGCCGAACACGCGGCACTCGTAGCCGACTTTTTGCAGATACCGGCCGATCTTGCTGCAGGTGTCCATCGAGTCGTTGCCGCCGTTGAAGAAGAAGTAGCGGATGTCGTATTTGCGGAAAAGGTCGAGGATTTTTTTGTAGTCCCGGTCGTCCTCGTCATAGTGCTTGAGCTTGTAGCGCGCGGAGCCCAGCGCCGAGGAAGGCGTCGTCAGAAGGAGCTCGAGCTCCCGGCCGTCCTCCTTAGACATGTCGTAAATCACGTCGTCGAGCATCCCCCGGATCCCGTGCGCCGAGCCGTAGACATGCGTGATCGCGTCGGCCTTCAGCGCCTCCGTAATCACGCCGGCCGCGCTCGCGTTGATGACCGAGGTCGGTCCGCCGGACTGCGCAAAGATCGCGGCCCCTTTTAGTTCACTCATTTTTATTCCTCCTGACTGATTGTGTATGTATCGCCAGCGTCAAAGCAAAAAAAACAGCCTTCGCGCAATACAAAGACAGTTTTTCCGAAGTTTGCATGACCCATAGGGGATTCGAACCCCTGTTGCCGCCGTGAGAGGGCGGAGTCTTAGGCCACTTGACCAATGGGCCGATTTGTTAGCTAAAACCGAAACTAACTATACCATAAACCGGGTGGGTATTTCAAGTTTTTTTTGCAAAAAAAATATTTTCAAATCTGTTGACAAGATCCGGGCGGCATGATAATATATAAAAGTTCTCAAAAAGCCGAGGCTTGACTTGTGTGTAAAAAACAGTCAGTTCAAGCCTTTGCAGATGAGAACAAGCGCAAGAGAGCAATAGTGGACATTGAAAAGTGAACAGTGCAAAGAGACGAAGAAGAAAGAACTCGTTGATTCAAAAAGAGTAAGAAGGGACTGTTCGTCGATGGACAGTTTTGAAAGGCCAAGCAAGTAATTAAGAGCCAAAACACCTCGGAAGGGGTGGGCTTTCTAAAATTATTTAGAGAGTTTGATCCTGGCTCAGGACGAACGCTGGCGGCGTGCCTAACACATGC
>JAITSR010000260.1 GCA_031287655.1 Clostridiales bacterium | reverse complement strand
GGATTTCCATGAGATTCTAAAAACCGTCAATGAAAGAAAAGCGGAGTTTGGCATTGATATCGTGTATTGCCCTCACCCCAATTGGGCCAATCCTTTGGCGGAATTTATGGGTCTGAACGAGGGGATCGCTTGGTTGGACGGCGACCAAGCCAAACCATCAGCGGATAATCCGGTGAATAAAGATTTCTTTCTCTTTATGAACGAACTGTACCGGGAGGGGCTTTTGTATAAGGAGTATTTGGCCCAACGTCCCGAGGATTTCTTCCAGCAGGTTCGCTCCGGCAAGGTATTTGCCGCCAGCTACAATACCGGTCTGGCGGCCGATGTCAATAAGGTGTTCGACGAAAGCGGTATTTCCGGTCAATTGGTTCCGGTAACCAAAGCCCTCCCTTGGAAGGGAGAGACCAAATTTCAGCCAATGGATGGCAATATCGGCTGGGCTTCCTGCTTTATTTCAAAAGACGTGTCTGATCCGAAACGGGCCATCCGATATATGGAATTTCTAAAGAGCCCGGAAGGCGACGCGCTGACCCAGTGGGGCATTGAAGATACGCACTATACTTTAGACGAAAACAATCTGCTCGTGCGGCCGGAAGGCTTCTCCGCACTGACCGGGACAGAAACGGGCATCGGGCCTTGGTACTTTATGGCCAGTGGTCTGGGCGAAGGCGTAGCCGTTTCCTCCGGCGTCAATAATCCGGACCAAAAAGCGGCGGAGTACAGTAAATATGGTATTGACTTGCTGCAATTCCGTAAAGCGGCTTACGCGCGGAATCCCGTTCTCTATTTTGCCACTAATTTCAGCGTGGATTTGCCGGAGTACGAAATCCGTGTGAAAATCAACACCGAATATACTCAGTGGCGGGCCAAAATTATCACGGCGGAAACAGCCGAACAGGCGGAGCAACTCTATGATGATATGATGGAGGCTTTCCGCGCGGCCGGCCTTGCGGATTGGGAAAAGGTTATGACCGATTCATACAACACGGCGGCGGAGCGGTATAAATAAGCAGGCGGTGCCTGAAAACGGGCTTTCATAACTGTAGTACTACATACAGTGCCCGTTTTCAGGCGCGTCGTTTTATTTTCTATTCAGGAAGGGATGAGTGGCGCTCATGAGCGATATTTTATTGGCGGATCACGGAAGCTGCCTAGGGCCGGTTTGGGTTGACGCATTGGCCGCAGATACGGAATTTTACGCCGCCGAGGAAGCAAGTCGGTTTCTTTCGCAAATTACAGGCGCGTCGTTTCCGGTCCTGCGCGGCGGACAGATGCCTACCACTTGCGTGGTGGTGGGCGACAGCGATATCCTCCGCGCGGACGTCGATTTGGGGCAAGAGGGATTCGCGCTCCGCACCGTGGGCAAACGGGCAGTCATAGTGGGCGGCCGCCCGCGGGGCGTACTTTATGGTGTATACAGTTTTTTGGAGCGACTGGGCTGTCGCTGGTTTTCCAGCAAGGTCAGCCATATCCCCCGCCGGGATAAGCTCGTCATACCGGCGCTGGACCTGCGTGAGACGCCGGCTCTGGAATACCGGGAAATATACTACGAGGACAGCCGCGACGCCAATTGGTCCGCCCGAAACAAGCTGAACGGCAATTCCATGGAATTGGATTCCGCGCGTGGAGGGAAAATCAGTTATTTTCCCTTTGTACATACGTTTAACAGCCTGCTTTCACCGGAGGATTATTTTGACGAGCATCCCGAATATTTTTCCTTGGTGAACGGTGAGCGCCTCCGGGAGAACACCCAGCTCTGTTTGACAAACCCGGACGTGCTGCGGCTATGCGTGGCCAAAGTGGAGCAGTGGATAAAAGAGCGCCCGGACGCCAATATCATTTCCGTTTCCCAGAACGATTGCTACAATCCATGCCAATGTGAAAACTGTAAAAGAATCGACGACGAACAGGGGACCCACGCCGGCAGCCTGATTTGGTTTTTGAATCAGCTGGCGGATCAAATCGGGGAAAAGTACCCCCATGTGGTTATCGATACTCTGGCGTATCAATACACCCGGCCCGCGCCGAAAACGCTTAGGCCCAGACCCAATATTTGTGTGCGCCTGTGTTCTATTGAATGTTGTTTTGCTCATCCGCTGCGTGACTGTGACCACATTTCCTCCTTTGGGAACAGGATCAGAGGCGACTCCTTTCAGAAGGATTTGGCTGATTGGGCAAAAATCTGTGATCGGCTGTATATTTGGGATTATGTCGTCAATTTTTCTCATTATGTGATGCCGTTCCCCAATTTCCATGTGCTGGGCGACAATATCAGGTATTTTATTGAGAACCATGTGAAAGGCATTTTTGAGGAGGGCGCCACCACTGTCTACGGCGGCGCGGAACTGGCGGAGCTGCGCGCATATGTGCTGGCAAAACTCCTTTGGAATCCGAAATCTGACACGAACGAACTGGTTGAGGAGTTTATAACAGGATATTATCAGGCCGCGTCCGCGCCGATTTTGGCATATTTCAACCTGATTCACAGCAAGCTGCGGGAAAATCCGAAAATACACTTCGGCATCTATGATCCGCCGCGCATTCCCTATCTGACGGATGAAGTCGTGGAGGAATGTGACCGGCTGTTTGACCGGGCGCTCGCTCTTGCGGATGATGAGGAAGTTCTGCGCCGCGTGCGGATTGCGCGGATGCCCATACAATACTGGAAGGTCTATAAAATGCCGCTTACCGATCCTTCCCGTCCGCGGCGCTCAGACGACTTTTTCGCGGAACTGACGGAGCTTGGCATACATGAGATATGGGAAGGCCGCACGATGGCCCAATCCCAAGAGCAAATGAAAAAGGGCGTGGTTTGGCGATTCCCGGAGTCTTGACAAAAGCCAAACCTGGGCTTGACAGAAAGGATGATGACATTGACACGCACAACATGGCAAAAATTTTGCCGCCAGTGGATGCTGCAATTTTTTGCGTTGGCCGGAATTGTCTTCCTGTTGATTTTTTGTTATATGCCTATGGTGGGTGTCATTTTAGCTTTCAATAACTACAAGCCCAAGACAGGCTTTTTGGGTTTTTTCACGAGTCCTTGGGTTGGCTTTCGCTGGTTCAAAGAACTGTTCAGCGATCCCTCCTTTGGCAGGATTTTTGCCAATACGCTAAAGCTGAGTTTGCTGAAGCTTCTTTTTTCCTTCCCGATGCCTATTTTATTCTCCTTGGTGTTAAATGAAATGCGGATTCTGAAGGCGAAAAAACTAATGCAAACGATCAGTTACCTGCCTCATTTTGTATCTTGGGTTGTGGTGCAAGGGATTCTCGTTTCGCTGTTGAGCAGCCAGTCCGGCGTGCTTAACCAGATTCTTTTGGACTTGGGCTTTATACAGGAAAAACTGCCATTCCTTTCCTTGGCAAAATATTTTCTGCCGGTCGCGGTCGTCAGCGATATTTGGAAGGAGATGGGTTGGTGGTCCATTATTTTTCTGGCGGCCATCGCTGGGATTGACATGGCTCAGTACGAGGCGGCAATTGTGGACGGCGCCAGCCGGATGCAGCGGATTTGGCACATCATCCTGCCGTCCATTAAGCCCACAATCGTGGTGGTGCTGATTTTATCCTTGGGCGGACTGCTGGGCGGAGGTTTGGGCGGGTCCAACTTTGAGCAGGCGTATCTGCTGGGCAATGACATCAATAATTCCGCGTCGGAGATTTTGCAGACATATACTCTAAAAGTGGGCTTGAGCGCGGGGCGCTTCTCCTACGCCACCGCTGTGGGCTTGATGCAATCTGTCATTTCTGTATTTCTCGTGATTGCCAGCAACGCCGCCGCCAGGAAAATCAGCGGCGAAGGATTGTTTTGAGGGAGGCAGGGACATGGAGCAGGTGAACAACGCGCACTCGCGCGCAACGATGCGGCGCTCATTAGAAGATCGTATGATCAGCGTGGTTATTTTTATCGTGATGACGCTGGTTTTTGTCGCCATTATTTATCCCTTTTACTATTGCCTGATCATATCTCTAAACCAAGGAAGGGACGCGTCTTTAGGCGGCATTTACTTCTTTCCCAGGAAATTCACGTTGGACAACTACAAGGAAGTCTTTAGGGACAGCCAGCTGATCGCCAGCTATGGCATGACGATCCTGCGTACGGTGGTGGGCACCGTTTCGGCGGTGCTGTTTACGGGGCTGGTCGCCTACGCCATGTCCCACAGGGATTTGGCGTACCGCAAAATTTATATGACGCTGATGATTGTCGCGATGTATTTCAGCGGAGGTTTGATTCCATATTACATGGTTTTGCGGTCATTGGGGCTGCTTAACACCTTCGGGGTCTATGTAATACCATCCTTATTCGGCATTTGGAACTGCATCCTGATGATTAACTTTTTTCGGACGATCCCTGAATCTTTGAAGGAATCCGCCAAGCTGGACGGCGCCAACGAAATGACCATCTTTTTCAGGGTCATAGCGCCGCTTTCCATGCCGATTTTTGCTACGATCGCTTTATATGTGGGCGTAGGCCACTGGAACGATTGGTATTCCACCTCCTTTTTCGCCCAGCAAAACCGGGGCCTGCGAACACTGGCCTATATGTTGAAAGAACTGATCACCCGGGCGAACCTGACGTCCATAGCCGGGCAGTTTGCTATGGATATGAGCTCCGCTCAGCGGCAGGGTTCGGCGGCGTCCGCCACATATACGGCGGAGTCTCTGCGGATGGCCACCATGATTGTGGTGGTTGTTCCGATTATCTGCGTGTATCCTTTCCTGCAGCGATTTTTTGTGAAAGGCGTTATGGTGGGCTCGGTAAAAGAATGAGCAGGAACTGTTCCTAAAGTAAGAGGCGCAAGGAGTGGTCGTTGGTATGCGATTTGTTCTGTCCGTCGATGGCGGCGGTTCTAAACTGAAGATGCTGCTTTTCAATGAGGATATGAAGCTGCTCGGGCAGGGAAACGCGGGCGGCGTCAATGTCAATTCCACGACCGCTGAAAATGCCCGCGAAAATGTCGTAAGCTGTCTTACGCAAGTGTTTGCTTCATGCAAACCGACCGTTATCGACAGGCTCTACGCCTTGTATGTCGGCCCGGTCGAGTATCTGCTGGAAGAACTCGGCGCTTTTGCTGAGGTTCGTGAGGTGATTCACTTGAGTGAGCCGGAAGCGGCTCTTATGGCGGGCGCGTTATGGAGCGAGGGTTTGGTCGCGCTTTCAGGCACGGGATCGGATGTTTTTCTGATAGCGGGCGATATGTCACGACCTCAGTGGAATCCTGACACAAGGAGGCCGGTGGTAGGCGGATGGGGTCCGATCATCGGCGATGACGGCAGCGGCGTTTGGATAGGGCAGCAAGCGATCCGCGCCGCGGTATCCGGTTTGGAAGGCTGGACGGAGCCGACGCTGATACTGGAGCTTATACGGCAGGATTGGAAACTGGAAAACGACTGGGACATGGTTGAAATTGTCTATCGTTCACCCGCGCCTTTTCGGCAGGTGGCGTCCCTGACGCCGATCGTGGGCAAGGCGGCGCATATGGGCGACAAGGTTGCGCTCTCCATCGTTCGGGAAGCGGGAGAGCTTATGGCAGAGCAGACACTCTGCCTATTCCGGCGTTTTGAGATTCCGGCCGGTTTGCAAAAACTGGTCTGCTGCGGCGGCGGCTGGAAGACCCATCCTTTGATGTTTGAGAGATTCCGGGACAAATTGCTTGCGGCGCAGCGCGGATTGACGATCCGAAAGCCGCTGTTTGAGCACATAATGGCCGGTCTCGCGCTTGAGGCTTTGAGCGGCGGGTCGTCGGAAGAAGATACGGCGGCGGCGCTTCAAGAAAAATTTCCGGATTTGTGTATCACTTGGTAGGAGGGACTGGATATGGAAGATATAGTCACGCGGTTCTTTAATAATTTTCGCGAGACGATTGACACCGTCACTGCAACGCAGACGGAAGGCTTGCGCGCAGGCGCGCGGAAACTGTGCGAAGCGACGCTGGGCGGGAAGAATATTTTTGCCTTCGGGTGCAGCCACGCCGGTCTGATTACGTTGGAACTGTACTATCGGACCGGCGGAATGGCTACGATAAATCCGGTTCGAGCGCCGGGGCTGAACCTCGATATCGACCCCGCGACCATGACAAGCCAGATGGAGCGGCTGCCGGAATATGGGCGCGTGATCATCGACAACCTGCCGATCGGCAAGGGCGACGTGATTATCATACATTCGGTCTCCGGGCGCAACACAGTCACAATCGACGCGGCGATCCGCGCCCGCGAGCTTGGCGCGTATGTGATCGCTCTGACCAATATGGCGACGACTACGAAACAAAGCTCTCGTCACCCATCCGGCAAAAACCTGTATCAGGTAGCGGATCTGGTGCTGGACAACTGCGGCTGCCTTGGGGACTCGTCGCTGGAGATTTTAGGTGTGGCGGAGAAAGTCGCGCCGACTTCGACCGCCGTTGGCGCGGCAATGCTTAACGCAATGATGGCGCAGGCGGTAGCTTGGATTGCGGAAGCCGGCGCAATCCCTCCGGTGTTTGTATCCGCCAACTTGGACGGCGGCGACGAGCATAACAAAGCCATGCTGGAAAAGTACAAAGAACACATTTTTTATATGGGATAGAGACGAATGGAGGATTCAGTCACTATGTTGCTAGATCAATACTGGGAAACGATCGACGCGCTGTACGCAAAAATACGGCGTACACAAAAAGAAAACATCATCAAAGCGGGCGAATTGATTGCCAAAGCTGTGGACGGCGGCGCATGCGTACATATCCACGACTCCGGACACATCATCAATTCGGAATTGATTTATAGAGGCGGAGGTCTTATTCTCTACAAACAATTCAAGTATGCGCTAAACGTGGAAAATCCTGTTCGCAAGAGAGATCGCTCCGATATGAATACTTCTATGGAAGGGCTTGCGGCTTACGCGCTGAAAGCGTCGGGCGCTCGTCCGGGCGATGTGTTTGTTTTAGGTTCTGTTTCCGGTCGCAGCTTCGGCGTGGTTGATCTTGCTTATGAGGCGAAAAAACTCGGGATGAAAATCATTGTCATTACGTCCATGTCATATGCCACAGAGGTTGAAAGCCCCCATTCCAGCGGCAAAAAGCTGTTTGAGTTCGCCGATATCGTATTGGACAACTGCGCGCCGGCGGCGGAAGCCATGATGGAAGTCGAAGGGCTTGAGGCGCGCTTGGGCGCGGCGTCCGGTTTATCCGCCGCGTTTATTATGTGGAGCGTCACATCAGTGGCGGTCGAAGAATTGCTAAAGCGCGGTAAAATGCCGGGCGTTCTAAAAAGCGCGAATTTTCCGGGCGGTAACGACTATAACAAAGGTTTTGTCGAGCCGCGCTACGAAAGAGAAGGGCTGTAGCATAAGCGTTCTTCATAACGTTCTTCATAGCGCTCCTTGCGCTTTGGCCGTCTCTTTGGTAAGATGAGAGCAGGTTAATTGACGGGGGCGCGGCGGATGGTGATCCTGGAGCGACTTTTCCCCGATCGGATCGTTCGCGGCATCCTCGACGTGAATCTTGACGAGTTGTGGGCGAACGGGATTTTCGGGTTGATTTTAGATATTGACAACACGCTCGCGCGCCCCGGCGCGCCGCGCCCGGACGGCGAGACCGTCCGTTGGCTGATGGCCGCGCGGGAGCGGGGCTTTTTGGTCTGTCTGCTGTCGAACGCGGGTCGGCGGAGGGTCGCGGCCTTTTCGTCGGGGCTCGGTCTTCCGGCGATCGCAAACGCCAAAAAGCCGGGCAGGCACGGTTTTTTAAAGGCGCTGCGCCTGCTCGGGCTCGAGGCGGGGCAGGCCTGCATGATCGGCGATCAGCTTTTTACGGACGTCTGCGGCGCAAAAAACCTCGGTATCTTCGCGATCTATGCAAAGCCGATCACGCTTTGGGAGGTCTTTACGGTTATGCTAAAACGCCTGCCGGAAGCCTTGGCGCTCAAGCTGTACGCCCATGAATCCGATCAAAAAAGGAGGGCGCGTGCAGATGGCGGACGCGGCGGCGCTGCGGATCGTTGACCGCATTTCGGCGAAGACAAAATTGTTCGGTGTGGTCGGACGGCCGATCGCACATTCGCTCTCCCCGCAAATCCACAATACGCTCGCGGCGGAGTTGGGGGCAGACCTCGTCTACACCGCGTTCGCGCCGGCGCCGGAGGCGGTTCGCACCGCGTTTTCGGGCCTTTTCGCGGCGGGCGTGTCCGGCCTGAACGTGACGATGCCGTTCAAGGGGGACGCTTACGCCTTCGCGGACGTGCGGCACGGCGAGGCCGAGCGCTTTTCGGCGGCGAACACGCTTGTCCTGCGGGAGGGTGCGATCCACGCGTACAACACGGATTTTGACGGCTTTGTCAACGCGTTCACGATCCAGACCGGAGCAGATTTCGCGGGAAAACGCGTCGCGATTTTGGGCGCGGGCGCGTCGTGCCGCACGCTCTCCCACGCGATCGCGGCCAAGGGAGCGGCCGCCGTCGCAATCGTCAGCCGCTCGCCGGAAAAGGCGGGGGAGGTCGCGGAAAACTGCCGCGCGCGCTTTCCCGCGTGCCGCTTCGAGACGTTTGGCTATGCGGACGCCGCGGCGCGGACGTTTTTCGGCGGCTGCGACGTGATCGTCAACACGACGCCGGTCGGAATGGGCACAAATCAAAAAATTCTGCCGGGCGGGCTCGATTTCCCTTTTCAATCCGCTCATTTTGTGGTAGATTTGATATATAGCCCCAAAGAGACGTTTTTTCTATGGAGCGCGCGGCGGGCTGGCGCGGTCGCGATCAACGGTTTGGGCATGCTGATTTGCCAAGCCGCAATCGCGTTTACCCACTTCACGGGCATCCCGGTACACGAGGCGCTGCTCGCGCAAATGTTTGAACGCTTTCAGGGATACGTCGAGGCGAGGGACACACACAACGCGGGAAGCTGAGAAAGCGGAGGGGATAACGATATGCCAAACTTAAAGAACCACATGGAGGAAGTCGTCTTTAATCAGATGAAGAACGTGCTGCAGGACATAAAAATGTGCCAGTGCGAAAAATGCCGGATGGACGTCGCCGCAATCGCGCTGAACGAATTGCCGCCCAAGTATGTCGTCACGGAAAAGGGCGTGCTCTTTTCCAAAATCGACGCGCTGCAGCAGCAATTTGAGATCGGCGTCACGGCCGCGATTATCCGGGCGGCGCTGCTCGTGCGCAAATCCCCTTGGCACGACGTTCCGCCGGACGGCGGCGGCGCGGCGGCGAATACGCCTCAATCGTAGCCGCGTAATTGCATAATATTTATTATATGGGCCAATTTATTGGGATTTGATAATCTATGGA
>JAITSR010000303.1 GCA_031287655.1 Clostridiales bacterium | reverse complement strand
GTCCTTGGCATACCCCTCCTGAAAGGGGTCCCAGACCGTGTCGACAAGGACGCTCCGCTCGTCCTTAATCAGATAGGAATTATACGTCGAGCCCCTGTGCGTCGAAAGCTCCCGCCCGTGAAAGCTGCGCAGCGCCCAGTGCTTTATGCCGTTCCAATAGATATTCTCCGCAATTTTTACCATATGTCCCATTTCCCTTCCCATCCTATAGTTAAGTATACCCGATTTATCCCGCCACAAACGGACCATACGAAGGTCGGCGCGGCTTTACGAATCCGAGCCGGTCTTGCGGGTCAGCTCCGCCTCCGTTCCGGCCTGAACTTCTTCAAAGGATACGCCGGGGGCGAGTTCGACGAGTTCGAGTCCGGCGGGCCCCACGCGCAGCACGCAGAGCTCCGTGACGATGTAGTCCACGCCGCGTCCGGTCAGGGGCAGCGCGCAGCGTTTTTTGATTTTGGGCCGCCCGTCCTTTGTCGTATGCTCCATCGCGATGATCAGCTTTTTTGCCCCGGCGACAAGGTCCATCGCGCCGCCCATGCCCGGGACCTTTTTACCCGGGATCATCCAGTTCGCGAGGCCGCCCGTCTCGTCGACCTCGAGCGCGCCCATCACGGACAAGTCGACATGGCCGCCGCGCATCAGAGAAAACGAGGTCGCGGCGTCAAAGCACGCCCCGCCCGGCAGGATCGTCACCGGAAAACCACCCGCGTTCACGACATCTTTGTCCTCATCGCCGGACCCCGGCACGGGACCCAGCCCGATAAAGCCGTTTTCCGAGTGCAGCGTCACGTTGACGCCGGGCCGGATAAAGTTTGCGGAAAGCGTCGGGATGCCGATCCCGAGGTTCACAAGGTCGCCGTCCCGAAAGAACTCCGCGACCTTCCTCGCGATCCGATCCCGAACCTCGCGCTCGTCCGGCGCGCCCGCGGCGGCGGGAGCGGATGGAGCCGGGGCGGCTTTTTCCGGAGCGGACACGGCCGCGCCTGACGCGGGAACAGACGCCGCGGCAGGCAGCGTTGGAGGCGTGTCGTTAGCCGGGGCGGACACGACCGCCCCCGCCGACGCCGACTTCGCCTGCGCCGACGCCGGACAATGTACAACCATGTCGACGAGCGTACCCGGCGTCATCACGGCGTCCGGGTCGATCGAGCCCGTCTCAACGAGCTCCTCGACCTCCGCGACCACAAGGTCGGCGGCCATCGCGATCAGCGGGTTAAAATTGCGCGCGGCGCGCCGGTATATCAAGTTGCCCGAGCGGTCCGCGCGCCACGCCTTGACGAGCGCGACCTCCGCGCGGAGCGGCGTTTCGAGCAGATACTCCCTGCCGTCGACCGTGACCTTCCGCTTGCCCTCCGCGATTTGCGTCCCGACGCCCGTCGGCGTCAGCACGCCTCCGAGCCCCGCCCCGGCGCAGCGGAGCCGCTCGGTGAACGTGCCCATCGGCACGAGCTCGACCTCGAGCTCACCCCTGTTCATCTGCTCGCCCGCCTCCGGGTTCATCCCGAGATGGCTCGAGATGATCTTTTTTACGCGCCGCTCCCGAATAAACCGCCCGCAGGCGACGTTCGGACGCGCCATGTCCTCGGAGATCAACGTCAGGCCGGTCATGCCGGCCCCGATCATCGCCTCTATCAGATTGTGCGGCGCGCCGGCCGCCATAAAACCGCCGAGCGCAAACCGCCGGTACGCGGTGATCGCCGCGACCGCTTCTTTTATATCACAGACCTTATCCACAATTTCCATCCTTTGTAACGCCGATTCATGGCGTCGCAGATTAAAAGAAAGGCCGGACGCGCGAGCGCCCGACCCCTTGCTATCATGTTTTAGCCGCTTCGCAGCGTCCGGCAAACAATATGCCCTTCTATGCCTTTTTTACTCGAGGATCGAGGAGATCGTACCCGAACCGACAGTGCGGCCGCCCTCGCGGATAGCGAAGCGGAGACCTTCCTCCATCGCGATCGGCGTGATCAGCTTGATCGTCATCGTGATATGGTCGCCGGGCATACACATCTCCGTACCTGCCGGGAGCTCCGCGACACCGGTCACGTCTGTCGTGCGGAAATAGAACTGCGGGCGGTAGCCGTTAAAGAACGGCGTGTGCCTGCCGCCTTCCTCCTTCGTCAGAACGTACACCTCACCCGTGTAATGCGTGTGCGGCTTGATCGAGCCGGGTTTTGCGAGCACCTGTCCGCGCTCGACCTCGTTGCGCTGGATACCGCGCAGCAGCGTGCCGACGTTGTCGCCCGCCTCGCCGCTGTCCAGCAGCTTGCGGAACATCTCAACGCCCGTCACGACCGTCTTCCTCGGCTCGTCCATCAGACCCACGATCTCGACTTCTTCGCCGACCTTGATCGTGCCACGCTCAATCCTGCCGGTCGCGACGGTGCCGCGGCCCGTGATCGAGAACACGTCCTCACCCGCCATCAGGAACGGCCTGTCCTTCGGGCGCTCGGGGGTCGGGATATACTTGTCGACCGTGTCCATCAGTTCCATACTGCACTTGTATTCTTCCGCGCTGCCGTCCTTTGCTTCGCTCTGGAGCGCTTTGGCCGCGGAGCCGCGGATGATCGGGATGTCGTCGCCGGGGAACTCATAGAGGTTCAAAAGCTCGCGCAGCTCCATTTCGACCAGCTCGATCAAATCCTCGTCGCCCTTGTCGATCATGTCGCACTTGTTCAGGAACACGACGATGTAGGGCACGCCGACCTGACGGGCAAGCAAAATGTGCTCGCGGGTCTGCGGCATCGGGCCGTCCGGAGCGGACACGACGAGGATCGCGCCGTCCATCTGCGCCGCGCCGGTGATCATGTTCTTCACATAGTCGGCGTGGCCGGGGCAGTCAACATGGGCATAGTGCCTGTTGTCCGTCTCGTACTCAACATGCGCGGTCGAGATCGTGATGCCCCTCTCCTTTTCCTCGGGAGCAGCGTCGATCGAATCAAACGCACGGAACTCCGCCTGGCCCTTCAGCGCGAGCACC
>JAITSR010000231.1 GCA_031287655.1 Clostridiales bacterium | reverse complement strand
TCATTCAGCTCGTCGACGGAGGGCTTGTCGGGCTTGTCCGGGTCACGGACGACCAGCTTGCGATCACAATCAAAGAGGGCGCGGACTGGGGCGCGGTGCGCGCGATCACAGAAGCGGCGTCGGACGCGGCGCAGGACGGGGCGCAGAGCGTTTCGCAGGATGCGACGCAGGGCGGGACGCAGGGCGCATCGTCGGACGCGGCGCAGAGCACAACGCAAGGCGCATCGTCGGACGCGGACGGCGCGGGGCGGGCGGCGGCGCAAAACAGCTTTTATACGGGCAGGATCGACGACCCGGATTTGAGCGCCCGGCTTCTCGCAAACGGCGTCACGTTCGGCAAGCCGATCGAGCGGACGAACTCGGTATTGAGCTTCCTGAGCAGCTGGGTGCTGCCGCTCGTCGTGATCTACCTGCTCTACACGCTGCTCTCCGGCAGGCTGAAGGGGCTGGGCGGCGCGGGCGGCGGCTTGAGCGGCATGATGAACGTCGGCAAGTCGCGCGCAAAACTCTATAATGTCGAAAAGGACACCGGCGTGAGCTTCGCGGACGTCGCGGGACAGGACGAGGCGAAGGAGAGCCTCCGCGAAATGGTGGACTTTTTGAACCACCCGGAAAAATACCGGGAGATCGGCGCGCGCCAGCCCAAAGGCGCGCTGCTCGTAGGCCCGCCCGGAACCGGCAAGACGCTCCTTGCAAAGGCCGTCGCGGGCGAGGCCGGCGTCTCGTTTTTCTCGCTTTCGGGCTCGGAGTTCGTCGAGATGTACGTCGGTGTCGGCGCAAGCCGCGTGCGCGATCTGTTTGACCAGGCGGGCAAGCACTCCCCGTGCATCGTCTTTATCGACGAGATCGACGCGATCGGCAAGAGCCGGAACAACCAGCCCGGCGGCAACGACGAGCGGGAGCAGACGCTGAACCAGCTGCTCGCGGAGATGGACGGCTTCGATTCGTCAAAGGGGATCGTGATTCTCGCCGCGACGAACCGTCCCGAGGTGCTCGATCAGGCGCTTTTGCGGCCCGGACGCTTCGACCGCCAGATCATTGTCGAAAAACCGGACCTTCCGGGGCGCGAGGCGATCCTCACGGTCCACGCGGCGAAGGTAAGGCTCGACGAGTCCGTCAATCTGCGGGAGATCGCGCTGATGACGAGCGGCGCCGCGGGCGCGGACCTCGCGAACATCGTAAACGAGGCGGCGCTCCGCGCGGTGCGATTGGGGCGGCAGACACTCCGGCAGGAGGACCTTTCGGAGGCCGTCGAGACGGTCGTCGCGGGCAAGGAGAAAAAGGACCGCATCCTGAATCAAAAAGAGCGCCGCCTTGTCGCTTATCACGAGGTCGGGCACGCGCTGGTCGCCGCGCTCCAGAAGGGCGCCGCGCCGGTGCAAAAGATCACGATCGTGCCGCGCACGATGGGCGCGCTCGGCTACACGCTGCAAACGCCGGAGGAGGAGCGCTACCTGATGACGGGCGGCGAGCTGCGCGGCCAGATCGCCGTGCTGCTCGGCGGGCGCGCCGCGGAGGAAATCGAGTTCCATGAAAAGAGCACGGGCGCGGCCAACGACATCGAACGCGCGACAAAGATCGCGCGCGGCATGGTCACGCAGTACGGCATGAGCGAGCGATTCGGCGTGATGGGCCTTGAAAGCGTGCAAAGCCAGTATTTGGACGGGCGGAACGTGCTGACATGCTCCGAGGAAACCGGCGCGCGGATCGACGAGGAAACGCACAAGATCATAGAATCCTGTTACGCCGACGCGAAGGCTTTTATCGAACAGCGCCGCGGCAGCCTCACGCGCATCGCGGAATACCTCGTCGCCGAGGAGACGATCACGGGCGCGCGCTTTATGGAGCTGCTAAAAGAAGGCGAAGGCGAACAGCGGACAATAGACGGATAACGGATCGCCGAAGCGAGCGCCGGATTCAGAGTAACAGGTCAGACGTCTTTGCGGTCGAAAAGCAAATAGCCGCCCGCCAAAAAAATCGCGATATGGGAGACGAGCAGAAGCAGTGTCGTGATCAGGCGGAGCGGCGGCATTCCCCCGCCCATCCACATGCGATACCAACCGGTATACGAGGTATACAACACCGCGCCGACCTCCGTCGACAGCGCACCGACCGCGGAGAGCGCGATATAGGCGACAATGTTCAAAAACATCGTGAGCGAAGGGCTGGGGATCAGCACGGCCAAAAAAGCCGCCGTCGCGACAAACGCCGCCATCGGGACGACAGACAGAGCATAGGCCGCGAGAGCCGCTCCCGCCTCGAGCAGCTGCTCCGCCGTAAAGGCGCGCGAGGCCTCGTCTAAGACCCGCCCGGAGGACAGAAATTGAAAGGACGCGCTGACGAGGAACACGAGACCGAGCACGATCGCGGCATAACAAAGGATCGCGGCCGCCTTCGAGAGAAAGATCGTGAGCCGACCGACCGGCCGCGTGAGCACGCACTTGATTGACTTGTTTTCGATCTCGTGCGTATAGACGTCGGCCGCGAGCATAAAGATGATCAGCGGCAGCACGACCGCCGTAAACACCGAAAGTGTATTAAAAGCCGCATTCGGCAGCGTAAACGTCGCAACGTCTGTGCGCACGCCCAACAGACTCAATAGGCCCGCGGGGACGCACAGCAGGGCGCAAACGAACAGCAGCATCTTATATTTTGTGCGCCACAGGATTTTTGTCAGTTCGACACGGGCGGCCACGATCATCGTCGTCATACCGGTATCTCCGTCACGCCGCGCATCCGCCCGAGCGTCGCGATATAATACGCCTCCACCGATGCGTAATCCCGCAGCACGTCGGCCATACGCGCCGTTTCAAGCAGCGCGCCCTCATACATCACGCCGACGCGCGTACAGGTCTTTTCAATCTCCGCGGCCAGATGGCTCGAGATCAGGAACGCCGCGCCCGTGCTGCGCGCCAAGTCCAAAATAATATTGCGAATATCGACCATCCCCTCTATGTCCAGCCCGTTCAGCGGCTCGTCGAGCACCATAAAACGCGGCTGCGAGAACATACACAGCGCGAGCCCCATACGCGCCTTCATGCCGAGGGAGAATTTGTCGACGCGATCGTTTTTGACATGCGCAAGACCGACGTTCCCCAGCGTGCGTGAAATCGCGTCGGCGGTCTCATCGGCGGGCAAGCCGTAATATCGGGCCGCGAGCCTCAGATTTTTTTCGGCGGACAGATACCCGTAAAAGGCGGGGGCCTCCACGACACAGCCGACATATTTGAGCGCGTTCTGCGTATTGTCGCGCACCGGCTCGTCAAAAATGCTGACGTCGCCCTCATAGGGGCAGAGCCCGCAAATGCACTTCATCGCGGTCGTCTTTCCGGAGCCGTTGGCCCCGAGCAATCCGAAAATATCACCCTGATCGAGTGAAAAAGTCATTTCCGAGACGCCGCGATGGTTGCGATAGAGCTTTTTTAAGCCTCGGACCTCCAATACCATCGGTCAGGACTCCGGATTCGGTTCCGCCGCGATCCCGTTGGGTTCCGCAAGCTCCGGTTCCGGAAGTTCGACGAAATCCTCAAATGCGTCCGCCTGCGGCAGCGTTTTTGCGTAAGAGCCGCTGATCTCTTGCCCGGGCTGCGGCTCCGGCTTTGTGACGACCGTCGTGCCGATGTCCGTCACCTCAAATGTCAGCAGGATTTCAAAGGAGACGGGCCGCCCGTTGACCGTGCTTGTGATCTCCGCCCGCGCGCTCGCCGCCGAAATATTGTACTCGTCGTCGATCACAGCCTCAAAGGACGCGAGCGTAAACTTTGCGTCCGGGCCGATCTGAAAGACTTCCATTCCGTCGTCATACCCATTAATGTCGCCGTACTTTTGATATGCGGTATCATTCGCCTCCGCCAACATCGACAGCGAAAGCTGCGCGAGCTCCGGGATTTGGTAACCGGTCAGAGTCACGCTGACCTTGTCGCCCTCGGCGACAAAATAGTTTTTCACATCGCCGACCAGCGTGTCCGCCAGCACCTCGACAAACCGCCTCTGCGTGTCGGTCATCCCCGTCTGATACTCGTCGGAATCGCGGCGGCGGCTTTCGTAATAATCATTGCGGGTTTGCGTCCGCTCCGAATAGTAACCGGGCGAGGAAGACACCACAACGTCATTATCCGCATAGGTGACGGACTCCCATGTTTCGGAACGGTACGCCTCGAAGTTTGAGTACGAGTTCAAAGACTTATCTCCGTCAGCCTGATAACGCTGCTCCGTGCGTGCTATGACCTCTCCGGAAGCCGACACCGTGGCGGAGAACGCGTAAGTCGCGTTCGGCGACGTCCCGCCGCCCATGATGGCCATACCCGATCCTATGCGCGAGCCCGAAATCACTCCCCCCGAAAAATCGTCCACGAATTTAAAAGCCGCCGCCTTGACCCGCTCATAGCCGGACAGACTGACGACCGCCGCCGCCGCGGACACGCCGAACACAGCCAACGCGACCACAATACAAAGGATCGCCGTAAATCTCTTTTTTGACGACATGAAAATACCCTCCATTTATTAAAACGCCGTTTCGTAGAGTTTCCGCCCTCACGAGCGCCTGTCCATATAAAGACAAACCTTTAAGCGCCCGTCTGATGTGTAGAGTATATCGCTTTTCCCGGCTCGCGTCAAACCATGAGCGACGTAGCGTGGGCGACGGCGGAGAAGCCGCCGGGGATTGACAAGGGGATTCCCCTTGTCCGCAGTAAGGAGGGTGCTCAGGCTGCGA
>JAITSR010000228.1 GCA_031287655.1 Clostridiales bacterium | reverse complement strand
GCGTCTTCAGCCGGATCTGGTCGTGACAGACATTCGTATGCCCGGCTGCGACGGGCTGGAGATGATCGCAAAGGCGCGTGAACTGAACAGTCGCGTGGATTTCATCATCATCAGCGGCTACGGCCTGTTTGAATACGCAAAAAAGGCGATCCAATACGAGGTTCAGGAATTTATAGTAAAACCTGTAAAAAAAGAGGAACTTTGCGCGGTCTTGCAAAAAATGAAAGACAAGTACTTGGCGCGCGGCAAAAACGCGGCGACGCACGAACAGTTGGCGATCGAACTGCGGAACGATTTAAGCAAATTGCGGTCGGGCATCTTTGACGCGCTAAACGCCTCCGCGGCGGACGGCGGACAGGAGACGGCGCATTTTGACAGCCTTGAAGCCCTGAACCGGGCTTATCATTTCAATTTTCAAAATGGCATGTTTCAAGCGTTTGTCGCGAAAATCGATTGCCCCGCGCAAGAAGATTATAAGAACGCGATGTCCTTTTTGGCCGAAAAACTCATTGAACGCCTGCAGGCCAGCCTTAAACCGTTTTGCTATGATTTGCATCTCCGCAGGAGCGGAACGCGCGTGCTGGGGCTGATGAATTTCAGTGCGGCTGAGTGTGAGGCGCTGCGGCGCAATCTGAAGGCCGCGCTCGACGACTTTCGCGCCCAAAGCGATGTCTACGGGAGAATGGCGCTGACGATCGGCATCGGCGAGCCGGTCCGGGGCGCATCGGAGCTGCGCGAAACGCTGGCAGCGGCGGAGGATGCCGTTATGCAGCGGCTGGTCGACGGCGCCGGGGCGCTGATCGAAGGCGGGCGCCGGAGTGGAATTGAGCCGCGCGGCGGCGCCGGACGAAACAGCCCGGACACGCTGAACGGGCCGAACGGGCATGCGGAAGGCCCGTCTCTGCGGCTGTTCCGAAGCAGCATGGACCAGGCGGTGGAAACGTTGGACCCGAATATGCTGAAAAATTTTGTTGAGCAGCTAAAAAGCCGACTCGCCCCGTCGAACAGGGTTTCCGGACGCGTGATTTACGATGTCGCGCTCGACGCCCACAGCGCTTTTTACACGTTGCTGCGCAGCCGATATTCCAATGTGGACTCCCTTGCCGGGCTGCCCGGCGGATTCGCCGAAAAGGCGGACTGCTGCGAAAGTCTGCAAGCCTTTTTTGGCCTTATCGAAGCGGATCTGTCCGCGGCCATAGCGCATATCCGCGAAGAGTTGGAGCAGGCCGAATTAAAGCCGCTCCGCCTTGCAAAGCGGTACATTCAGGAGCATTACGCGTCGTCGATCACGTTGGAGAAGCTGGCTTCCGTGATCAATTTCAGCCCCACCTATCTAAGCACGCTGTTCAAGAAGGAAACGGGGCAGAACTTTCTTGAATATCTTTCCGAGGTGCGCATGGACCACGCCCGCGCCATGCTGAAGGAGACGAACGCGACGATTGCGGATATTTGCAGGGCGGTCGGCTATAGCGACCTGAAACATTTTACGGGCATGTTCAAGAAATCTTCCGGACTAAAGCCGAACGAATATAGGAAACTGTTTTCATGAACCCCAAAAAGAGCCGCCGCTTTTTGTCGAGCCGCGCAGCCGCGTTCATTGTCTTTCTCGTTTTTGCGATCTGCTTTTTGATCGGCTCGCAGGCGGTGGGTTTTGTGCCTTCGCGCGCGGCAAGGCCGGTGTTTTTGGCCGGTGGCGCGGCGTTTGTATGCGCCTTGCTTTGCGCCGCGTATGTCTGGCTGTACAGACCGTACCGCGAAACAGAGCGAAGCCTGAATCTTTTCGTGAACGGATACACGCCGCAACGCGTCTGTGAACTGCGCCACCCGCCGTCCGCGGGAATGGAGGGCGCGCTGCGGAAACTGGATGCGATGCTGAACGCTTACGATCTGATCACGGCGGGAAGAAAGCAGGCGCAGTACCTTGCGCTGCAAAACCAGATCAACCCGCACTTCCTTTACAATACGCTTGAAGGCATACGGGGGGAGGCGATCGACGGCGGCTTGGACGGCGTCGCGGAAATGGTCGAGACGCTGGCCGCTTTTTTTCGGTACACGATTTCAGGGACGGACCAGCTTGTGACGCTTGAAGATGAGCTTGAACATACGCAGAATTATTTCATGATCCAGCGGCACAGGTACGGGCCGCGCATTCGGCTCGCCCTGCGCTTTGAGGACGGCGCGTCGGAATGGGTCAAAAAATGCCGCCTGCCGAGGATCACGCTGCAGCCGATCGTCGAAAACGCGATCGTCCACGGGCTCGAACACAAACTCGCGGACGGGCATGTCACAATCAAAATCGAGGCCACGGAAAAACGGCTGATCGTCACCGTTTCAGACGACGGCGCGGGTATGGGGGAGGCGCGGCTGCGCAAAATACGAAGCGGTCTTACGGCGGGTTATTTCCAATCGTCCGGAGGGGATCTGCCGGAGCGGGGCGGCATCGCAATCGTCAATGTCAACAGTCGCATCCGCCTGATGTTCGGCGAGGAGTATGGACTGACAATCTATAGCACGCCGAACCTCGGTACCGACGTTGAAATCACGCTGCCGCTGCTCGCCGGAAAGGCGCCCGCGTCAACGGCGGCGGACCGTGCCGCCATTGGCGCGGATATCGCTGACGGGGCGGGCGCCGCTGACGGGGTGGGCGTGTGAAAACAGAAACCGTCCGGCTGAACCGGGTCACGGTGCAAAGCCGCGGCTCCGTGAGACTCAATGACGTGAACCTCCATATCTACCGCGGCGAGATCATGGGCTTGATCTGCGTCAACCAGTACGGCCTTGACACGCTGATTTCGCTCCTTTGCCAAAATATTCCGATCCACTACGGCCATGTGTATTTTCGGGAGACGCTCGTCAACAGTTACCAAAGCAGCTCGGCGCGGCTGAACAAGACCGCCGTGATTGACAGAAACAGCAGGCTCGTCGAACACCTGACCGTCTCAGACAACATCTTTGTGATGCGTCCGGGTTTCAAAAAATTCATCATCCCGGAAAAAGCGCTGGACATGCAGTTGGACCGGCTCACACGCGACATCGGCGTTTCAATCCGCGGCGCGTCCAGAGCGGACGGCCTGCCGCCGTTTGAACGGTGCGCCGTCGAGCTTTTGCGGGCTGTCGCGTCGGGAACGGCGCTCGTCATCTTGCGCGACGTCAGC
>JAITSR010000128.1 GCA_031287655.1 Clostridiales bacterium | reverse complement strand
TCGACACGGCTTTTGAAGGGTGCCGCCACCAAGACCGCCTCGACCTCATCCACTCGCTGGAAACCGAGCGGAGGGGGCTGTAAAATCAGCGACAAAGGGTATTTTCGTTTCAGGAGTGAAATGTGTATAATGTAAAAAACCGGGATCAATGCGGCGCACGGGGAAGGCTCCGGGCGCGCGCGTACCGGCATACACCAATACGGATGGAGGGGAAAAAGATGGCAAAGGTTACGAAGGACATGATTATCGCCGATGTTTTGGAACTTGACGAGGGCACGGCGCCGGTCTTTATTTCAAACGGGATGCACTGTCTCGGCTGCCCGTCCTCGATGGGCGAGAGCATTGAGGACGCGTGCTTTGTGCATGGCATGGACCCGGAAAAGTTGATTGGCGAGCTGAACGACTACTTTGAAAAGGCCGCCGTATAGCACACCGGCGGAAGGCTCACGGAACGGCAAAGCGGACCGGGCGGAGATTGAATCATCGCCGCCCGGTCCGCTTTTGTTTTTTCGTTTTATTTTAGTTTGTCTCGCGCAGCGCGAGTCCATTGTTTTTGTCCTGCGCCCAACTCACGGACCATTCGTTTTCAAACAGGATCACCGGGGCGTCGCCTTTGTCGCGCACGATCAGCGACGTGCTTGTCAGGTTCAGACGCGCGCCGCCGGGGTCGTAGCCGCTCTCGATCCAACGCGCGATGCGGTAGGGCAGCGTCGTCATCCGAAGGTCGACGCCGTATTCGGACTTCAGACGGTATTCAAGCACCTCAAATTGCAGCGTGCCGACGGCTCCGACGATCACGGTCTCCATGCCGGAATCCGGCTGCCGGAACACTTGTATCGCGCCCTCCTCGGAGAGCTGGTCGAGCCCTTTGATGAACTGCTTGCGCTTCATTGAGTCCTTTGGCGACACGCGCGAAAAAAACTCCGCGGAAAATGACGGGATTTCCTCAAAGAGCAGCGACGCGTCCCGCTCTGACAGCGTGTCCCCGATGTTGAACACGCCGGGGTCGAACAGTCCGATGATGTCGCCGGGATACGCTTCCTCGACGATTGCGTGCTCCTGCGCCATAAATTGCTGCGGCTGCGAAAGCCGCACCTTCTTCCCCTTGTTTACATGAAAGACCTCCATGTTCCGTGTGAAGCGCCCCGAACAGATGCGCACAAAGGCGAGCCGGTCGCGATGCGCGGGGTTCATGTTGGCCTGAATCTTGAACACAAAGCCGGTGAACGCGGGGGATGCGGGATCGACCTCCGCGGCGGGGGCCTTTGCGGGCTTTACGGACGGCGGCGGCGCGAGCGTCAAAAAAGACTTCAAAAACGGCTCGACGCCAAAGTTGTTCATCGCGCTGCCGAAAAACAGGGGTGTGAGGTTCCCGGACAGCACCTGTCGCATATCAAAGGGGTCGCCCGCGATGTCCAAAAGCTCGATCTCGGAGAGCAGACGGTCGTAATAGTAGCTTCCGAGCAAGTCGGAAAAGACAGGGTCGCGCGCGCCGCCGGAGGCGGACACGACAGATGTCGACTGAGCGGCCGTCTGACCGTGGTTGCCGCCGGAAAACAATTCGATCGCCGAGCGCTCCCGGTCGTATACGCCCTGAAAATCGCCGTCGATCCCGATCGGCCAGTTCATCGGACAGGAGCGGATCCCGAGCACGTTTTCGATTTCCTCCATCAGCTCGAACGGGTCGCGGCTCGCGCGGTCCATTTTGTTGACGAATGTAAAGATCGGGATGCCGCGCATCCGGCACACATGAAAGAGTTTGATTGTCTGAGCCTCAACGCCCTTGCCGCCGTCGATCAGCATAACGGCGCTGTCCGCGGCCATCAGCGTGCGGTAGGTGTCCTCGCTGAAATCTTGGTGGCCCGGCGTGTCAAGGATGTTGATGTAGTAGCCGTCATACTCGAACTGCATGACGCTGGAGGTGACGGATATGCCGCGCTGCTTTTCGATCTCCATCCAATCGGAGGTCGCGTGGCGCGCCGCCTTACGGGATTTTACGGAACCCGCGAGCCGGATCGCCCCGCCGTATAGGAGCAGCTTTTCGGTGATTGTCGTCTTGCCCGCGTCCGGATGCGAGATGATCGCAAACGTCCTGCGCCGCGCGATCGCGTCCGCCAAACCCTCGCCGCCGTTGCTTCCGCCGCCGCCGCTGTCTATATTGATATGATCCGTTGTTGACTGCTCCGTCACTGCCGTATCGACCCCTGTCTGATTCATTTCGCTGTCGTCCTTCCGTTTCCGAATAGAATCATTTTATCATAAAAATGGCCGAAAGAGGAATACGCCGACAAAATTGTTACAGTGGTCAACTGCAAAAGTAAAAGCAAACTCCATTTTACCAACTCCATTTTACCAACTCCATTTTGCCTGACTTTTTTCACTTGACTTTCAAGTCCGTTTTTGCTAGAATCATTGGGATTTGTTTTATCCCGATTTGGCGGCGTAGCTCAGATGGCTAGAGCATGCGGTTCATACCCGCAGTGTCGTTGGTTCAACTCCGACCGCCGCTATTTTTTTACACACAAAAGCCGGACGCGGCGCGGGAGCCGCAGTGTACCCGCGCCGCCGCTTTGTTTGGGCGCTTAGCTCAGCTGGGAGAGCACCTGCCTTACAAGCAGGGGGTCGTTGGTTCGAGCCCAATAGTGCCCATAAAGGAAAACCCGCCAATGCAGCATATTTGGCGGGTTTTAGTTTTTTGAAGATATTCGTGCGGAACAACACCAGCCTAAACAGCTGTTTAAGAATCATTGACATTTGTGGCTGCTTTGTGTATGCTTTTGTTGGAGAGGTCTCCTCTTTAAACAACGATTTCATTTCGTCGCTGTTTGTGGCGGAGCGGAGTGACTACATGGGAGGTTCGTATGTCAGGTACACGTTCAAGCGGTATGCACATCAGGGTCAATCCCGAGCTAAAAGCGAATGTTGAGCCTATTTTGTCCGCAATTGGGCTCTCCTTCAGCGATTTGTTCAATCTTATGCTTCACCAGATATATTTGAAGCGGAGAGTCCCATTTGATTTATCCTCCGAACAACTGACCGAAAACGGCTACACTCCGGAGTTTGAGGCGTCACTTCTCGAGGAGGCGGAGATGGCATATGCCGCCGTCGCCAACGGTGCGAAAACTTGTAAAAACGCGGCTGAGCTTCGCGCAATGTTGGACGCAGAGGATGATGATGAGTGACGCGCACATTTACACAGTCTTTCCGCCGACTAACTACAGGCGGACACGCAAACTTGCCAAAAAGCGTGGGCTTGACATGGATTTGCTTGACTGGGTTATCGACCAGTTAGCTCAGGATTTACCGCTCCCGGCAAACTGGAAAGACCATCAGCTAAAAGGCAATCTCCAACACTTTCGCGAGTGCCACATCGGCGCTTCCGGCGACTGGCTGCTTGTGTACGAAAAGCGGGAATCGAATATGATTCTCTATCTTTTCGGCACGGGCAGCCATACAGATTTGTTCAATCAATAATTCTGAAATCGGAAACAAAAACGAGGTAATGCCGCTGACGGTTGTTACGCTGGCCTTTCGCTCCGAAAGCGACCGGTCAAAGTTTGAATATGTATACGCAAAGTACAAGAACCTGATGCTGTATAAGGCGTATGGAATCCTGCGCGACAGGATGCTCGCGGAGGACGCGGTCAGCGAGGCGTATATTCGCATCTTCAAAAACATCGGGAAGATTGAGGACCCGGCGAGCGGGAAGGCGGTTGCTTTTGTTGTTACAATCGCGCGGAACTGCGCGCTCACATTGCTGGAACAGAGGGGGCGCGGAGCCGCCGACCCGATTGAGGACGAAATGGAGGCGGACGGGCAGGACGTTGAGGAAATTGTGCTGTCGGAGTTGTCCGCCGCCGAGATTATGAGGATCGTGGATCAGCTCGGCGATGCGAACCGCGATCTTTTTTTACTGAAGTTCGCGTATGGGCTGCCGCATCGGGAGATTGGCAAAATGCTCGGTGAGACGGAAAACAACATCACGGTTCGGCTGCACCGGATCAAAAAGAAACTCTGCGCCCTGCTGCGGGAAAAGGGATATGCGCGTGAGCTCGAAACGGAAAAACGATAAAAAACAGGATGAGATTTTTGCGGAGCTCGCGGCGCGTTATGTCGAGCGCTACGGCTCACAGCTGCGCAAGGAGCTTGTCGCGGTCTCGGCACAGGCTGCGGAATCGGCGGCGTCGCGGGCGATGGTTCCCGCGCGCCCTGCGCCCCGTACAGGCGGCGAAATAACGGGCGGCGGAACCGGAATGATCGACGACGGTATTTCGGTCGACGGCGGCTGGACTGAGATCGCCGTGCGCACCGGGACCGGCGAGCGAACAAAAGTCGACGCCGGGTCCGGCAGGTCGACGCGGCGCGCCGGGCCGGGCATGGTCCCGCCGCCGGAGTGGGCGGCTGAGGACGAGGACTTTGACGACCGGATCAGGCGGAGCGTCGCGGCGATCCGACGCGGGCGCTTCTTTGTCGGCGCGGGGGTCTTTGCGGCCGCGGCCTGTCTGGTTTTCGCGCTTTCGCAGGGCCCCGCGGCGGACTGGATTTTAGGCCGATGGGGGCGGATCGGCGCGGAACTAGCCCAAGTCGGCGCGAGGGACACGAAGCGGGACGAAGCGGGGCAGAGCGCCGCGCCGCCAGCCGCCGCGAACCAAGCGGAGTCCGTCGGCGGCGCAGGCGCCGTAACGACGGCGGCATCGACCGCGCAAGGCGCCGCGTCGCCCGAAGCCGCCGGTCAGGCGCGCCCCGGCGCCTACGAGGTGATCCCCCTCGGGTTCACGCTTGCGGACGGCTTTTCGATCGCGGGCGTCGAGCAGGACATTGAGCGCACGATCTACTATGTCGCCGACGCGCGCAACGACGACGTCGTGATCACGCTGCGGCAGGGCGGCGGCGCCGCGCGCGCGGGGCTTTGGGCGCTGGAAATCCCGATCGGCGGCGAGCGGCAGGCCGCCTACGGCGTCTATGGCGCGGATTATAGTCTCCTGACCTTCGAGCGGGGCGGCGTCGTGTATGAAATGACCTGCAAGTACGATCTGAACACGCTGCTCGGCCTTGCGCAGACATAATACCGCGGTTTATTTTATGGGCTTTTCATGACGGCTGTAATGATTTTTATTTGTCGGCGGTTTCTATAGATAGAGACAGAAAACGCCGCGGGAAAAGCAGCCCCGACGGCGGACGGCAAATAAAAAGGAGGTCATCATGAAAAAACAAAAGAGACAGATCGGCAAAAGGCGGTACTTCGCCGCGCTGTTGGCCGGAGCGCTCGCGTTGACGGGCGCGCTCGGCGCGTGCAGCAGCGGAGGGGCGGAGAACGACGGCGGGGAGACGACGGCGGCCGCGGTCGCCGCCGCAACGACGACGGTTGCCGGGGCGGCGCCCCCCGAGACGGTCGCGGCGACGACAGCCGTATCGGCAGACGCGGGCGACGAGGCAGAGGCTCCGTCCGCCGCCGGACCCGGCTCGCTTGGCATCGGCGACTTGCCCGCAGCCGGTAACTTGACCGCCGACGCGGATGACGGGACGGCGGTCGACTCGTCTGCCTATGACGCGGACACGAACCTCACGCCGCCGGTAGGGGCCGGCGCGGGGCAAGCCTACTACGCGCGCGGTGAGAGTTATCAAAAAATCGTCGAGAACAGCCGGGTGGACGCGGCGGCGTCGCCGCTTTCGACGCTTTCGCTCAAAGTGGACACGGCGGCCTATTCCAACGTTGAGCGCTATCTGGACGCCGGACGCCTGCCGCCCGCGGACGCGGTGCGGATCGAGGAGTTGATCAACTTTTTTCGCTACGAGCGCGAAATGCCCTTTGACGCGGCGCCTTTTTCGATCTATACGGAGGTCGGCCCGTCCCCGTTCGACGCGTCCAAATACGTCGCGTTCCTTCGCGTCAGGGCGCGCGACATCGACAGGGGCGATCTGCCGCCCTGCAATCTGACTTTTTTGGTTGACACATCCGGATCGATGGATTCCTATGACAAGCTGCCGCTGTTAAAAGACGCGTTTGCGCTGCTCGCAGATACTCTGGGGGAGGCGGATACCGTGTCGCTCGTGACATACGCGGGCAGCTCGCAGGTCTTGCTCGACAGCGTGAACGGCGCGGACCGGACGGCGGTCAAACGGGCGATCTCGGGCCTTTCCGCGGGCGGCTCCACGGCGGGCGCGGACGGAATCCGCACGGCATACGCGCTCGCGGAGCGGAACTTTCTTTTGGGCGGCAACAATCGCGTGATCCTCGCGACGGACGGCGACTTCAACGTCGGCACGTCGGACGTCGGCGAGCTCTCCGAGCTGATCAGCGAGAAGCGCAAAAGCGGCGTCTATCTTTCCGTGCTCGGCGTCGGCTCGGGCAATATCCGCGACGACATCATGGAGACGCTCGCAAGAGACGGCACCGGCAACTACTCCTACCTCAACTCGCTCGCGACGGCCAAAAAAGTGCTCGTCGACGAGCTCGCGTCGAATCTTTACGCGATCGCGGACGATGTGAAGGCGCAGGTGGAGTTCAATTCCGCGAACGTTGCGGATTACCGGCTGATCGGCTATGAAAACCGCGTGATGCCCAATCAGGATTTTGCGGACGACACAAAGGACGCCGGAGAGATTGGGGCGGGTACGGACGTCGTTGTGCTCTACGAGTTGACGCTGAGAACCGGCGCGCAGGGTACGCTCGCGCAGAATTATAAGTATAGCGCGAACAGCGCTGCTGCGGAGGCGGCTGCGATCTCTGCCGGGGCGGCCGCGGAAAACACAGAAAACGCGGAAAACACGGAAAACGCAGAAAACGTGAATACCGCAACGGCCGCGGCGGCCACAGTATCCGCGGAGGAGGCGGCTACGATGTCCGCGGAGGCGGCGTCCGCAGCCGAAACGGGGGCCGCCGCGTCTGCGGGAGACGAGAGCTTTGCAAATGAGCTTGGCGAAGTGCGTATCCGCTATAAGCGCCCCGGCGAAGCGGAGAGTCGGGAGCTCGTAAAAGCCGTGACGGTCGGCGACATCGCGTCCGCCGCCGAGAGCAGCGAGGACTTTCGGTTCGCCTGCTCCGTGGCCGCGTTCGGCCATCTTCTGCGCCAATCCCCGTATACCGGGTCGGCGACGATTGAGCGCGCGGCGGAGCTTGCGGGCGCGGGGCTCGGCAGGGATGTCGGCGGATACCGCGTCGCCTATCTGGACCTTCTGCGTCAATACGCGCAAATCGCCCGCAGATAAGCGGATCAGCCTTTGTGGGCTCCCTTTTTTGCGGCCTTGAAATGTTCGCGGGATGCGATATACTGACCTAAACATCTTTACGAGGAATAGGGAGGCAATCACCATGAATGAGACACTGGCAGTCATCAACAAACGTTATTCCTGCCGCGCGTACACCGATCAAACCGTGCCGGACGAGTCGCTCCGCGCGGCCGCGGAGGCCGGAGCCGCCGCGCCGAGCGCAAACAATTCCCAGCGGTGGAGTATCGCCGTCGTTTCGGACAAAAAGCTCGTCGACGAGCTTGAGGCGGAGGGGCTCCGCACGATCGCGGCGATGCCCGACAAGACTTTGCATGAGAGAATTCAATCGCGCGGCGTCGGACTTTTCTATAACGCGCCCGCGATCGTGGTCGTCTCGACGGATCAGGCGGGCGGGGACGGCGCGCTGCTCGATTGCGGAATCGTCGTTGAAAATATCACGATCGCCGCCGCGTCGCTCGGCATCGCAAGCTGTATCTGCGGCCTTGCGGGGCTCGCCTTCTCCGACGATCAGAAGGCCGCGTATTTCAAAGAAAAGCTGAAATTCCCCGACGGCTACCGCTTCGGAATGGCGATTTTGCTCGGCTACGAAAAAGCGCCCGGCACGCCGCACGCGATCGATCCGTCGAAGATCGCCTATATCCGCTAAAACCGCAAAACCGCACAGGCAAAAAAGGAGCCGCGGCGCACAGCTTGTCCCTGTACACATCACAGGCTGCGCGCCGCGGGTTTTTGCTAAAAAAACAAGCGACATGCCTTGTACGATCAGACGCTGATCAGTTTTTTACGGCAGCTCCGGGATGGTTATGTGGATCACGCGATAAGGCCCTTCGTTCATTCGGGCGGCGGTTCTATGCCGCCCGGCGTTTTTTTATGATCGCCCTATCAAATCATGTACCATGCCGTGATCAAGTTCATCTTTAGCCGT
>JAITSR010000072.1 GCA_031287655.1 Clostridiales bacterium | reverse complement strand
AGAACCTGTTCGCCCCCGACAGGCCGATCACGCGGGAGGAATTGACGGCGATTCTCAAACGCCGCGCGGATTCCGCGAGTGCAGCGCTCCCCGTCATACGGGAGTATACGGGTTTCCCCGACGAGGCGAAGATCGCGGACTACGCGAAAGACGCGGTGGAGGCGTTCTTTGAGGCCGGAGTTATCAACGGCAAGGACAACGGCCTGTTCGACCCGACCGGCCCGGCGACACGCGCCGAATTTGCGGCCATGCTGCGGCGGTTAAATACTGTGGATGTGTTTTTGGCTTGGGAGGACTATCTTCGCGGAGAAGAATGAGGGCGGCCCCTTGTGATCCATTGCCAGCCGCCCCTCCGCATACGCCCTAAAGATTCTGCCGCCATGTTCCTGACATGGCGGCATTTCTGTTTTCGCAATTAAGTAAAAGCCCGCGATACCCGATATACATAGTGAAAGAGAAGAATAGTGTATTCGGAAGGGGATGTTCTTTTGGCAGTCGGGTTCTCAAGCTATGAAATCGCGCGGTCCGGCCTCACGTTTAACGAGCGCGGCCTCGACGTCACGGGGCATAACATCGCAAACGTCAACACGCTTGGCTATTCGCGGCAGCAGGCTGTCGCGGCGGACTCCTTCTATATAAAAAACAACGCGAAATACGGGTACGGACAGGTCGGCGTCGGCGTCGACATTCAGCAGACCCGGCAGATACGCCACAAGTTCCTCGACAACATCTACCGCTACGAGAACGCGAAGGCCGACTATTGGAGCGTGCGTTCGGACACGTTCTCGGAGGTCGAAAGCATCCTCGGCGAGCCGGTCAACGAGGGGCTCCAGAGTCTGCTGAACCGCTATTGGGACGCGTGGCAGGAGCTGTCAAAGGACCCGTCGAGCCTGACGACGCGCTCACTTGTGCGCCAGCTCGGGGAGTCGATCGCGTTTGAGATGAACAACGTCGGCGCGCAGTTCGATCAAATGCAGCTCGAACTCGACGCGCAGTTCGTCGATTCGATCAAATCACTCGACGCGCTGTGCTCAAAGGTTGCGGACCTGAACCGGCTGATCAAGAGCGTGCAGATCGCAGGCGAGGCTCCGAACGACTACATGGACGAGCGCAACGCGCTGCTCGACCAGATTTCCTCCCTTGTCGACTGTGAGATTTACGAGCGCGATGACGGCATGTACGACGTGATCAGCGGCGGCACATACCTCGTCTACCGCGACTCGGCAAAGCGTCTTGTCACAACGCTGACGCCCGAGAGCGGCATGTTCCACAAGGCGTTCGTCGTCATGCGCGAGGGCACGCCGCCGCTGCTCGAGGAAATGCGGTTCGGCCAGTGCAAGATCAAGGGCATTTTGGAGTCGCGAGGCGAGAGCGTGTCGATGCTCGACGTCTCGGCCGCGACCGCGCCTTTTGACCTCACGGACCCGCTGAACACGACGAAAACCGTCGACGTGATGTTCGCGCGCAGCAGCATCTCAAACGGCTCGCCGAATACGCAGGCGGACATCGTAATCGCGATCGACCTCTCGGACAGCAGCGCGGAGTATCTTGACAAGATCAAAACGGACATTGACAGCTATGTCGACGGCCTGTACAAAAAAGGCCTCGACTTTAATTTAAAGCTCGTGACCTATAGCGCGACGGCGGCCGTGGCCGGGGAGTACCCGATGGAGAAGGTCAACGATTTTATCGCGGACGTGCTGTCTCTCACGACAAACGCGGCCGACAACCTGAACAACTTCGGCGGTGCTGGCGGCCTGTTGGAGGCGATCGAGGGCCTCGCGAACGACCCCGCGGGCTCGCATTTTCGGCCGGACGCGAACCGCTACACGGTGCTGTTCACGGCCGAGAGCATCGACGGGGACGAGACCGCGGTGACGAGTCTCGGCGCGCAGCAGTACGCCGACCGGCTCTCCGCCGTCGCGATGTCGTTTTCCGCCGTGACCCAAAACGCGAAGCAATACGACGGCGACGGTACGGCGACCGCGCCGTTTGGCTGGAACACGATCACGGGCGCGGCGGGCGGCGTCTCGATCGACTATGACGAGGTCGTCGGCAGCGCATGGCAGTTCCGCGGCTTCGATCAGGTCATGGCGGACGCGAACGACTTTGTGAACGGAAGCGTGAACGACCGGATCAGCATGGTCCCCTCGAGTATGCAAATACTGCCTGAGGCGCGGCGGCGCGTGAACGCGCTGATCAACATCATCTGCCGCAGCGTCAACGAGCTCCACCGGAACGGCAAGACGCTCGAGGCCCCGCCGAAAGACGGCGAGGACTTTTTCGTCCCGATCAATCCCAAGTATCCGCTCGAACTCGGCAATATCCGGATCAATCCCAAGTTTTTGGAGCCGAGCGGGCTGAACTATATCGTCGCGTCCGAGTCGGGGGCGACGGAGGACAACAACATCGCGCGCGCGATCGCGAATCTGCGCAACCTGTCGCAGTCAATCCGCACGGTCGAGGGCCGGACGACGTTTGACGACTACTACCGCGACGCGATCTATTCGATCTCGAACTCCGCGGCCGAGACGGAGCGCTTCCTCACAAACCAGATCACGGTCACGGGCTCGCTCGACCAAATGCGCCACGCGATCATGGACGTCGCGATGGACGAGGAACTCGCGAATATGATGAAGTTCAAATTCGGCTATGACGCCGCGGCGCGCGTGCTGAACGTCATCGACAACATGATCGAGACGATCGTGACACGACTCGGCCTCGTCGGGAGGTAATTGGGAATTGGGAATTGGGAATTCGGAATTTGGAATTGGGAATTCGGAATTGGGAATTGGGAATTGGGAATTGAGCACTGAAGGGGAGACGGCATGAGAGGTTCATTTTACGGTATGAATGTTTCGCTCACAGGGCTTTTTGCGGCGCAGCGGAACCTCGATACGATCAGCCACAACATTGCGAACATCCAGACGGACGGCTATTCGCGTCAGGCCGTGAATCAGGGCGCGGCGAGCCCGTTCCGGCTGTTCAACAAGACCGGCATGGTCGGCGCGGGCGTCGACGTGCTCTCAGTCGCGCGCATCCGCGACCTCTACCTCGACAAAAAATACTGGTATCAGAGCACGGTGCGCGGGGAATGGTCGCAGAAGGCGGGCATCGTCGATCAGGTCCAGACGCGGATCGCGGGCGGCGCCGACGGTCAGGGCTACAACTCCGTGACGAACGACATCTACAGCGTGCTCGAGGAACTCTCAAAGGACCCGAGCAACATGTCGATCCGCTCGGTCGCAAAGGAGCAGGCGACGTCGCTCACAACCTATTTTAACAACCTCGCCCAAAATCTTGAAAAAATTCAGGAGGACACGAATTTTGACATCAAGGCAAAAGTCGCGCTCGTAAACTCGATCGGACACAGGATCGAGACGCTGAACCAGCAGATTTATCAGGTCGAGATTCTCGGCGAGACCGCGAACGATCTGCGCGACGCGCGCGACCTGCTTGTTGACGAGCTCTCCGGCTTGGTGAACGTCGAGGTCGGCGAGCACAACTATGGCAAACTCCCGAGCGGCGCGGACGACATGCGCTTCTATATCTACATCGGCGGGACGCAGTTTTTACAGCATTTTGACGCGAAGTCGAGTGTCGT
>JAITSR010000071.1 GCA_031287655.1 Clostridiales bacterium | reverse complement strand
CTCGACGGGATCGGGATTACGGAGCTGCGCGTCGGTGTGCGCACGGGGGATACGCCCGCGGCGGAGCGGCGCGCGATGATCAAATCCCCGCCGCATATCCTGATCACGACGCCGGAATCCTTGTATATCCTCTTGTCCAGCGCGTCCGGGGCGCTGCTTTTGCGGACGGCGCGCGCGGTCATCATCGACGAGCTGCACGCGCTGATCGGCTCGAAGCGCGGCGCGCATCTGATGTTCTCAATCGCCCGCCTCGACCGTCTCTGCCCCGCGGTTTTGCAGCGCGTCGGCCTCTCCGCGACGATCGAGCCCCTCGACATCGCCGCGCAGTATCTTTCGCCGGGCGGCGCGTCGATTGTCGCGCCCAAGATGGACAAGGCCGTCCAAATCATGATAACAAGCCCGATGCCGGAGTCGGGCATTTTGCCGGAGGGTACGATCTGGCCGGAGCTCGCGCGCGCGGTGTTCTCATATTGCGAAGGGGCGCGCTGCGTGATCGCGTTTGTCGAGTCGCGTATGAACGCCGAAAAGCTCGCGTACCATGTCAATTTGGTCGCGGGGGAGGGTTTTGCGCTGACCCATCACGGCAGTGTCTCAAAGGAGCGGCGCGCGCAGGCGGAACAGGCGCTGCGCGAGGGGCGGCTGCGGCTCCTGTGCGCGACCTCGTCGATGGAGCTCGGGATCGACGTCGGCGAGATCGACCTCGTGCTGCAGGTCGGCTGCCCGGCGACGATCTCGGGGACGATGCAGCGTCTCGGGCGCGCGGGACACAATCCCGGGCGCGTCAGCGCGATGCGCATGTTCCCTCGCACGGCGTCCGAGGGGCTTTACTGCGGCCTCACGGCGCGGGTCGCGCGTGACAGGGGGCTCGAGCGGTCGCGTCCGCCGGAGGGCTGCTTGGACGTGCTCGCGCAGCACCTCGTGTCGATGGCGGGGAGCGGCGCGTATACGGTCGACGAGGCGCTTGCCGTCGCGCGCCGCGCGTACCCTTTTCGGAATGTGACGGCGGAGCAGGCCGACGGCGTGCTCCGGATGCTCGCGGGCGACTATGAGCACGGGCGTGACATTCCGGCGCGGCCCCGCGTGCTGTACGACCGGATCCACGGGAACGTGCGCGGCGACGCCTACAGCCGTCTGCTTGCGCTTTCGGCGGGCGGCACGATACCGGACCGCGGGCTTTTTGCGGTCAAAACCGAGTCCGGCGTAAAGCTCGGCGAGGTGGACGAGGAATTTGTGTTTGAGGCGCGCATCGGCGACCGGTTTTTGCTCGGCGCGTTCGCGTGGCGCATTGTCGAGATCGGCAGGGACGCGGTCGTCGTCGTGCAGACGGGGACGGAGGGCGTGCCGCCGCCATTCTGGAAGGGCGATGGCGCGGGCAGGCCGATTGAGACGGGACTCGCCTTTGGGGCGATTCTGCGCGGGCTTGGCGCGTTGGCCGCTGAGGAAGCGGACGGGGAAGCGGCCGCGGCGCCCGACAGCCTCAACGGGGCGCTGCGGGAGCTCGGGCTGGACCGCGCGGCCGCTTCCGGCGCTCGGAGCCTGATTTTACGCCAATTGGAGGCGACGTCCGCGCTGCCGGACGACCGCACGATGATTGTCGAGCACTTTCAGGACGAAGCGGGGGAGGATCAGTTGGTCGTACACTCGGTGTTCGGGCGCAGGGTCAACGCGCCGCTCGCCGAGCTCGCGCGCGAGACGGCGCGGCGGATCAGCGGCGCGGACGTGGGTCTGTTTGTCGACGACGACGGTTTTTTGATGTTCCCGCTCGGGGGGCAGCCGCTGCCGGAGGGCCTGCTCTATGCAATCGACCCGGACGCGGCGCGCGGACTTTTGGTCGCGCTCCTGCCCGCGACGCCGCTCTTTGGCATGGCGTTTCGCTATAACGCGGCGCGCGCGCTGATGATGGGTATGCGCAGCCGGGGCCGTCAGCCGCTGTGGGTGCAGAGGCTCCGCGGCGCGAAGCTGCTCGACGAGCTCGTGCGTATCGAAGGGCATCCGTTGGTCGCCGAGACGCGGCGCGAGTGCCTTGAGGATTATTGGGACCTGCAGGGGCTAGGGGACGTGCTCGCGGGGGTCCGGTCGGGGAGCATCCGCGTGCGGGAACTGGTCTGCGCCGCGCCGTCCCCGATGTCGCTGCCGCTGCGCAGGCAGGTCGAGGCGACGATGATGTATGAGTACTCGCCGACCGCGCGCGGCGTTACGGCGGCGGCCGAGGCGGCGCTGACGGCGGCGGCTTCGGAAGGCCGCGCGCTCCCGCCGGGGCAGGAGCAGCTCGATCACGCGTCCAGACGCGCGCGCGTGCCGGAGAACCCCGATCAGCTCCATACGCTGTTGATGACCGAAGGCGACCAGCTCGCGGGGGAGGTTGACGTGCCGGTCGGCTGGTTCGAGGGGCTCGCGCGGCAGGGAAGGGCGCGCTACATCGAGCCGGGGCTGTGGATCGCCGCGGAGCACGCGCGGGAGTACGCGGCGGCGCTGCCATCGGCCGACGTGCCGATAGACGCGCCGGTCGATGGGGCGGTTGATGTGCCGATCGACGGGGCGATCGACAGTGTGATTGGTGAGACCGTTGGCGGGGCGATAGGCGGGGCGGTCGCCGCTGATGTCGCCGCCGCGGAAGCGGCGGAGGCTGGAGTGGTCGGGCGGGCCGCGGACGTCGGCGAAGCGGCGGGCGCCGGAGACGGCTTCCTTGAGGCGCGGCGCCACATTGTCCGGCGCGCGCTGCGCTACCACGGCGGGCACGCGGCGGAGCAGGTCGCGGATCGCTACTGTTTTTCGGATGCGGAAGCCGAGGCTGTGCTGGCCGAACTTCGCGCGCACGGGGAGGCCGTCTTTGACGGCGGCGTCTATTATCACGCGGAGCTTTATGAGCGGGCGCGGCGCGAGACGGTGCGGGCGCGCAGGGCGCGGATTCAAACGCAGCCGCGCGAACGATACGCGGCGCTGCTCGTCTCCCGCGCGGAGTCCTACGGGGCGGGGACGCCGGCCGAGCGCGCCGAGACCGCGCTGCGGGCGCTGTGCGGGCAGGCCTTTTCGCCCGCGCTGTGGGAGTCCGTCCTCCTGCCGTGGCGCGTCGGCGGCTATCGCCCGGAACTTTTGGACGCGATTCTCGCGCGGGGCGGTCTGTTTTGGCGGATCGACGCTTCCGGCGCGCTTGCGTTTTATCCCTATGACGAGATGGACTGGGAGGCGGGGGATACGGGCGCGACGGACAAAGCCGCGCCCGCGCGCGGCGGACCGGCCGCAGCAGTGTCCGTGTCTGCGCCCGCGGTTTCGGGGGCGCTCACACAGGATTCGGAGGATTTGAACTGCGACGAGCGCGCGATTTTGGACGCGCTCACGCGGCGCGGCGCGCTGTTTACACAGGGGCTGACCGCGCCGCTCGGCGGCAGATCACCGTATGAGCCGCTGCTGGGTCTGGTCGAAAAAGGGCTCGTCCGCTCGGACAGCTTTGTCCCCGTGCGCCAACTCGCGGAGCGGGAAAAGGTGCGAAAGGCGACCGTGCGGCAGCGCGCCCATGTGCGGCAGCTGATGTTGACGTCCGGGCGCTGGGAGCTCGCGCGGGGCCTTGCACAGCTTACGATGGAGCGGCAAATAGAGCGCGCGTTTGACCGCGCCCTGCTGCTCTGCCGCGAGACCGCGCCTGAGCTCCTTTGGGCGCGCGCGCTCGAGGTTTTGCGCGTGTGGGAGTACACCGGCCTCGTGCGGCGCGGCTACTACATCGAAGGGTTGTCCGGCGCGCAGTTTGTGCGCGAGCGCGACTTTCCCCGCGTGACCGCCGCGCTCGCGCAAACGCAGCCGACCGGCGAGACGCTGTGGCTGCCCGCGCCCGACCCCGCGCAGCAGTGGGGGAAGGCCCTTGCGCACCTTCCGGGGCGGGCGTTCCTGAACGTGCCGGGTACGGTCGTCGGCCTGCGCGCGGGTCTCCCGATCGCCGTGTTCGAGCGGCAGGGCCAGACACTGCGGGTTTTCGCCGACGCCCGGCCGGACTCTCCCCCCGCCGGGCGAGTCGCGGCCCCGCCTGACGCCGCCCTGCCTGACGATGTGCCCGCTGCCCTGCCGGACGACGCGCCTGACGTCCTGCCGGACGCGCTCCCCGAGGCGCTGCGCGCGTTTGCGCGGCTCTACGCCCAACGCCGCGTCTATCCCGCGCGCGGGAGCCTGACCCTCAAGCAATACCCGCCCGGAGCCGGGGAGGCGCTGCGCGCCGCGGGCTTTTCACGCCATATGCAAGACTATGTGCTCTACCGGCAAAAATAAACGAATCGGTCATATATTGTATATTATACTATTTCAGGGGGATTCTTCGGTATATGGTAATTGATTTTCATACGCATGTATTTCCGGAAAAGATCGCGCCGCGCGCGCTCGAGACGCTCTCGGGCAGATCGGGCGGCCTGCGGCCTGTGTTTGACGGTACGCCGGACGGGCTGATCCGCTATCTGAGGCGGAATCGCGTCGACAGGGCCGTGGTTTTGAATATCGCGACAAACCCCAAGCAGCAGGCCGCCGTCAATGATTTTGCGATTGCGATCAACGAGGGCCGGTTCACGGGCGGGGAGCAAGCCGCAGAGTCCGCGCCCGCCGCCATGCCGGAGCCTGACGCCTCCACGCCCGCCACCGAACCCGCGCACGCCGCCATGCCGGAGCCTGCCGCCGCCACCGAAGCCACGCCCGCGCCGGAGTCTGCCGCCGCCACCGAACCCGCGCCCGCGCCCACCGCCATGCCGGAGCATGCCGCCGCGTCCGAAAACCCGCTCATCGCGTTTGGCTCGGTGTACCCCTTTGCCCCGGACGCGCTCGCGGAACTCGACCGGCTGCACCGGGCGGGGATAAAAGGCGTTAAGTTCCATCCGGAATATCAGGATTTTTTTGTCGACGACGAAAGGCTGTTCCCCCTGTACCGCAGGATCGCATCGCTCGGCTTTGTGACCGTGTTCCACGCGGGCGCGGACGTCGGTTACCCCAAGCCTGTTCACAGCACGCCGGAGCGGCTCGCGAAGGCCCTGCCGCAGTTCGGCGGCGCGCCGGTCGTCGCCTCGCACTTTGGCGGGTACATCATGTGGGACGACGTGGAGAGGTGTCTTGTCGGAAAGGACGTCTATCTGGACACCTCCTATACCTATGCGCGCATCCCGTTTTTTCAGGCGGAGCAGATCGTCAAAAACCACGGGGCGCGCCGGATTCTCTTTGGAAGCGATCTGCCGTGGAGCGGGGTGGACGGCGAGGCGGTCCTTGTCGAGCGATTGAGCCTTTCACCAGAGGAACGGGAGTTGGTTTTCTCGGGCAACGCGCTGCGGCTGCTCGGAATGAAATAAAACGTGTTTTTGGAATGAAATAAATTGATTTTGTTTATCGTTCGGGTCTGATGCGGCGCAGAACCTCTGTGACGGCGTTGGCTACACTCGTTTCGTTTGTGACCGCGAAGTCGCAGGCGGCTTCGTAGAGCGCGCGCCGCTCCCGATAGAGCCGCGTGAGACTCTCCGAATCCCGCAGGAGCGGGCGCGTGCCTCCGCCGTCATTTTCGCCGCCGCTGCCGCTTTTGCCGTCGTTTCCGCCCTCGCCGTCATTCCCGCCGCCGTTGCCGGTGTTTTCACCGGCATGGCGGAGTGCGAGCGTCGCGCGGATCAACTCGACGCTCCGTTTCAGATAGACGACCGTCGCGTTTTTCCGCAGGAGCATCGCGTTGCGCAGCACCGCGCCGCCGCCGACCGCGATTACCACGCCAGTGTTCGCGCCCGCGCCCATATTCGCGTTCGCACCCGCATTTGCGTCGGCGCTCGCACCCATACTCGCGTCCGAATCCGCACACATATCCGAATCCGCACGCATACCCGCGCCCGCGTGACTCATCAGGCGGCGAATACAGGCCGTTTCGACCTCGCGAAAGTATTCCTCGCCCCGCCGCGCAAAGATTTCGGTGATTCGCGCGCCCTCCGCGGCCTCGATTTCCGCGTCGCTGTCGAACCACGGCAGCCCGAGCGCCGCCGCGACCGCCTTTGAAACAGTCGTTTTGCCGCAGCCCGGCATCCCGATAAAAACAATGTTACGCGCCACTGTCAGACTTCAAAAGGGATCGGCTTTTCCGTGATTGTGCGGGAGCAGCCGAGCACCTCAAAGTAGTCGCAGTTCGTCGAGGCCTGCCGCAGGGCGTCGAGCGTCGCGGGGGACAGGACGTTTGCCTGTAAATCGGCAAAGAAGCGGTACTTGTCCGCGGAGACGGGGCGCGACTCTATGCGCGAGAGGTTGATCCCCGCGAGCATGAAATTTTGCAGTACGGCGCATAAAGCGCCGCTCCTGTGAGCCGTCGAGAACGTAATGCTCGTCGTGTCGGAGCTCTCGTCATAGGAAGGCTCCGCCGCGATCACGATGAAGCGGGTCTTGTTCTGCGCGTTGTCCATGATGTCCGGCGCGAGCACCGAGAGGCCGTACACCTGCGCCGCGCGCCGCGAGCCGATCGCCGCGAAGCGCGTCTCGCCTTTTTCCGCGACCATCTGCGCCGCGTAGGCGGTGTTCCGGCACGCCGTGAGCTCCCAATTCCGGTTTTTCAGGAAGCGGCGGCACTGGCCGAAGCCTTCGGGGTGGGAGTACACCTCGCGAATGTCGGTGAGCGCGGCCCCCTTGAGCGCGAGCAGGCACTGCGCGACCGTGATCCAGACTTGGCCCGTGATATAGCAGTTGTGGCTCCTAAGGAGGCTGTACACCTCGCCGATCGCGCCCGTCTGGGAGTTTTCGATCGGCAGCACGCCGTAGTCGGCCTTGCCGGACTTGACGGCGACGAATACATCCTCAAAATAGTCGTAGTTGCTGCGGACGGCGTCCGGGAAAAACTGGATCGCGGCGTGCTCGCCCCAAGCTCCGGCCACACCCTGAAACGCGACCGTAACGCCGCTCGTCTTGGCGGGGACGGGTCCGGGTATCTCTACGGCGTCCGCGAGCATGAGCGCCCGCTGCTGCCGGAGCTTTGAAAAAGAGATCAGCGTGCGCATGAACGAGGCCATTTCGAGCTTTTCCTCCGCCTGCCCGCCCGCCAGCGCCGACGCGGCCTCGACCACTTGCTGCTCGCGCCGCTCGTCCGTGATCGCTATGTTGCCCTTCGATTTGACGTCGGCAATCCTGCTGCTGATGTCCATGCGTTGTACAAAGAGTTTGCTCATTTCCGAGTCGACCGCGTCGATCTCTTTTCGCAGTGACGCGAGTGCTTCTTTGGGCTCCATTTTCGTACCATCCCTTCATTCTGTCATGATTTTTATAGTTGTATGGTGGGCGCGACGACCTCGCGGATTTTGCGCGCCTTGCCCATCAAACGGTGGAACACCTGCGGCGTGATCGACTGCGCGCCGTCGCAGAGCGCGGCCTCCGGGTTGTTGTGTACCTCGATGATCAGCCCGTCCGCGCCCGCGGCGACCGCGGCGAGGGACATCGGTTCGACGAGATGCCAGTAGCCGGTCGCGTGCGAGGGGTCGACGATTACGGGCAGATGAGACTTCGCCTTCAGGACCGGCACCGCCGAAAGGTCCAGCGTGTTGCGCGTCGCGGTCTCAAAGGTGCGGATGCCGCGCTCGCAGAGGATCACCTGATCGGAGCCGCCCGCCATCACATATTCCGCGGACATCAAAAGCTCGTCGATCGTCGACGAGAGCCCGCGCTTTAGGAGCACCGGCTTTTTCAGCTCCCCGACCTCGCGCAGGAGCGTGAAGTTCTGCATGTTGCGCGCGCCGATTTGAATCACGTCGACGTTTTCGGCGAAGGTGTCGAGATGCTCCGCGGACATCAGCTCGGTCACGATCGGCAGCCCGGTTTTTTGACGCGCGATTTTGAGCAGCTCGAGCCCGTCGACGCCAAGTCCTTTAAACGCGTATGGCGAGGTGCGGGGCTTGAACGCGCCGCCGCGCAAGAAATCCGCTCCGGACGACTTGACGTTGCGCGCGATCGTCAGAATCTGTTCCTCGCTTTCAACGGAGCAGGGGCCCGCGATCACGCAAAACGCGTCGCCGCCGATCCTTCTGCCCGCGATCTCGAAAATGCTGTCTGTGGGATGAAACTTGCGCCCCGCGAGCTTGTAAGACTCCTGCACGCGCATGACGCGCTCGACGTATGGGTAGATCAGGATCGAGTCCTCCATCAGGCCGGAGGTGTCCCCGGCAAGGCCGATCATGTTCGTCGTCTCGCCGATGATCTCCTGAAGGATCAGTCCCCGCTCGGTCAGCATCCTGCGGAGCGGCTCGACCTCCGCTTTTGTGGTCCCCTGCTTTAAAATAATGATCATTGCGGTCCCCTTTTTTTTGCTAATATGGATGGTTCTGCATTTGCTAATATGGATGGCTCCGCGTTTGTTTGATAGGCCTGCCCGCACATAAAATCGAGCAGGCAGAGCGCCGCTGCGGCTTCGACGACCGGAACCGCGCGCGGGACGATACAGGGGTCATGCCGGCCCCCGAAGCGTGTTGTGACGCCCTCGCCCGTGCGGAGGTCGACCGTCTGCTGCGCCTTTCCGATCGAGGCCGTCGGTTTTACCGCGACGCGGAACACGAGCGGGAGGCCGTTTGTGATGCCGCCGTTGACGCCGCCGTTGTGATTTGTTGCGGTGTGCAGCACAGGCTGCGCCGCCGCCGCGGCGGGCGGGTCCGGTGTGGGCGAAACCGCTGCGGGTTGGTCCGGTATGGGCGGCGACGCGCCGGGTTGGTCCGGTATGGGCAGCGACGCGCCGGGTTGATCCGGTGTGGGCGGCGCGACGACGGGCGGGCGGAACTGGTCGTTTGCCTCGCTGCCGCGCATGGACGCGAAACCGAAGCCCGCCCCAAATTCGACGGCCTTTACGGCGGGGATCGAAAACAGGAACGCGGAGAGACGGCTTTCGACCGAATCAAAAAAGGGGTCGCCCCAACCGCCCGGAAGGTTTACCGCGACACATTCGATCACGCCGCCAACCGAGTCCCCATCGGCTTTCGCGGTGAGGATCGCGGCTTTCATTCGCTCCGCCGCGCCGTCGTCCGCGGTCGGGAACGGCTTTTTGGAAATGGCGGGTACATCGGACGCGTCCGCGGGCGCGTCCTTGATCGTGTGGATTTGACAGATGCGCGCGCCGATCCCGATCCGTTCCCGCGCGAGGATTTGTTTTGCGATCGCGCCCGCGAACACGACCGGCGCGGTCAGGCGGCCCGAAAAATGCCCGCCGCCGCGATGGTCCGAAAATCCGCGGTATTTTAAGAGCGCGGTCCAGTCCGCGTGTCCCGGCCGCGGCAGGTTCGGACTGTAGTCGCCCGAGCGCGTGTCGTTGTTTCGGATGATCGCGGCGAGCGGCGTCCCGGTTGTGCGGCCCTCAAAGAGACCCGAGAGGATTTCCCATTCGTCGCGCTCCGCGCGCGGCGTCGACAGCTCGTTCCGGCCGGGGGCGCGGCGAGCCGTTTCGCGCGCGGCCTCGGCCATGTCGATCAGAAAACCCGGCGGCAGGCCGTCGAGGCAGAAACCGACCGCGGGGCCGTGGGACTCTCCGAAGATCGAAAATCTGATATGGTTTCCAAATACGTTGCTCATTTATACCGTCCTTTCAAAATCCGCCCAAAAGCCGGGATAGGATTTTGCGACGCACTCGCTTCCCGAGAGGAATACGGGAGCGGCGCTGCGGATCGCCGCGACCGCGAGCATCATCGCGATCCGGTGGTCGTTACAGCCCTTGACGCGGCCGCCGCGCAGCGACGGGACGCCCGTAAAAGTCAGGGAGTCCTCACCCTGTTCGACGCGCGCGCCAAGCGCGGAAAGCTCCGCCGCGACGCTCGCGAGCCGGTCGCTCTCCTTGTGGCGCAGACGTCCCGCGTTATAAATACGGCTTTTTCCTTCGCAAAACGAAAGCAGGGCGGCGAGCGGCGGCACGAGGTCCGGAATGTCGCCGACGTCGATCTCCTGCGGCAGGAGCCTGCCGGAGGGCGGGGGGGAGGCGGTGAGGCCGCCGTCCGGCGACTCTGAAACCCGCGCGCCGGAGCGCCGGATCAGCTCGACGATCGCCCGGTCGCCCTGCTTGGACCCGCGCGGCAGCCCGATGCACTCGCAGGGTCGGCCGAGCGCGCCCGCGACAAGAAAAAACGCGGCCTGCGAGAAGTCGGATTCAACCGTAAACCGGCAGGGCGCGTAGCGCTGGCCGCCGCGAATCGAGAAGGTCCCGTGTGAGGATGACCGCTCAACCGAGACGCCGAACCGCCGCATAACGTCGATCGTGAGCTCGACGTAGGACGCGGATTCGAGCGCCGTCGTGAGTTCGATAACGCTGTCGCCCGAAAGCAGCGGCAGCGCGAACAGTAAGCCGGAAATATATTGGGAACTGATGTCGCCCGGGAGGGCATACGCCCCGGATGTGATCGGGCCGCGCACGCAGAGCTTGCCGCCGCTTGCGACGATCGCCGCGCCGCGCTTTTGCAGAGCGTCGAGGTACGGCGTGAGTGGGCGCTCCATCAGGCGGCCATGCCCGGTAAAGAGACTTTCGCGCGAAAAGAGCGCCGCGATCGGGATCAGGAAGCGGAGCGTCGACCCGGACTCGCCGCAGTCGAACGTCGAACCGGACTCGCCGCAGTCAAACGTTGCCCCGAACTCGCCGCAGTCGAACGTTGACCCGGGCTCGCCGCAGTCGAACGTTGACCCGGGCTCGCCGCCGTCGAGTAGCGTGTCGTTTGCGCCGATTGTGCCGCTTGCGTCGATCGCGTTGATCCCGCCGATTGTGTCGGTTGCGCCGA
>JAITSR010000382.1 GCA_031287655.1 Clostridiales bacterium | reverse complement strand
GGACAAAAACGGAATACGCGAGATAGCTGACGGATTGAAGTCTGATGACCAAGCCATAGCTAATGATTGCGTTAAGGTTCTGTACGAGATTGGGCAAAGAAAACCAGAAATGTACTGATCATCGGCGGCTCCGGCTCCGGTAAGACCCGCTTTTTCATCAAGCCAAACATCATGCAGTGTCGCTCGAAGGATTTTCCGGTCAGCTTTGTGGTAACTGATCCCAAGGGCAACGTTTACACAGAAGATCATTGCCTGACCAAAGCGATTATGGCGGCAGCCCCCTACGCATGTGGCAGGGGGCTGTTGCAGGCCAGAGCCGTTGTTGCGTGAGACGCTGTGGGGCCGCCGCTTCTTCCGCGGCGGCCCCCATCGGCGCGCTAGTATTTTCCGAAGTCGTTTTCGCCTAAGCTGATGCGCGGTACACGCGCGGGCTTTCCTCCGCCCGACTGCGCGCCGCCGCCTCCGCTCCCGCCGACGTCGCCTCCCGCGCCGCCACCGCGCGCGCCTGTGCCTGTGCCGCGCGCCGCGGCGGATTTTTTCGCGCTTTTACCGCCGCCGTCTATCTTGAACCTCGAGATCAGTTCCTTTAGGGTTGACGCCTGCGACGACAACTCCGAGCTCGACGAGGCCGTTTCCTCCGCGACGGACGACGTCGTCTGGATCGCCTGCGACACCTGCTCGACGCCGATCGTCACCTGACTGATCCCCTGCGACTGTTCAATCGACGCCTGCGAAATATTCGTGACAAGCCCGTCGGACTTCGTGATCCCGTCCACGATCTCGTTGAGCGCTTTCGCGGTCTCGTTCGCGATCTGCATCCCGCTCGACACCTCGCGCGTCGAACCTTCGATCATCTGCGTCGTCTCGCTCGCGGCCTGCGCGCTCCGCGCGGCGAGCGTGCGCACCTCCTCCGCGACGACCGCAAAGCCCTTGCCGTGCTGTCCCGCGCGCGCCGCCTCGACCGCCGCGTTCAGCGCGAGGATATTCGTCTGGAAGGCGATGTCGTCGATCACCTTAATAATATTGGAAATACTCACGGACGCATTGTTGATCGAGTTCATCGCGCCGAGCATCTCGGACATCCGCTCGTTGCCCCGTACCGCGCCGTCCTTTGTCTGCTTTGAGAGCTCCGTCGCCTTGCCCGCGTTTTCCGCGTTTGTCTTTGTCTGCGCGGCGATCTCGGTGATGGAGGCCGAAATCTCCTGCGACGAGCTCGCCTGCTCCGTCGCGACCTGCGCCAACGCCATGCTGGACGACGAGACCTGTTTTGCGGCGTCGTCGACGAGCTCCGCCGTGTCGTTCACCTTCTCGATCACGTCGCGCAGTTCGGATACCATCCGGTCGACCTCCTTCGAAAGCGCGCCGACCTCGTTTGTGCTGTCCGACGCGATCTGCACGGTCAAGTCGCCGTTCGCGACCTCCCGCACGGAATCCAGAATCTGCCGCAGCGACGAGGAAAGGCCGCTGGAGATCATCAGCCCAAAGAACAGCGCGATCACGACCGCGGCGGCGGACGAGACGATCAGGATCACGAGCGTCGTCCCCATCACCGTTTGCTGGTTCCCGAGCATCACTTTTAGAGTGCCTGACTTCGCGTCCGTCAAGTCGTCGACGTTCTTTAACACCTTCGTCTCAATGTCCGCGAACTCTTTACCGAAAAGCAGGGCAAACGAGGCGTCGCGGTCGCCGTTCATATTTTCCTCAATGATCCGCTCGCGATAGCTGCGATAGGCATCGAGGTTCTTGTTGAGATCGTCAATGACCTTAATCGCGGCGGGATCGCGGTCCCCGGTGGCGGCGACGAATCGATTGATCGCATCCGTCTGCGCGGTGGCGTTCGCGGCGAGCTCGGTCCGCGTATCCTCCATCTCCTGCGCGTCGGTCTTGATCAAAAGATCACGGAACAGCGCGCGGTTCGCCTGAAAGTTGTCGATGAAGTTGATCACGTCGATGATTGGGATCGAGTGGCTCTGCACGGTCTCCGTGCCGATCGCGTTCACCTGACTCACAGAATAGATCCCGACGACCCCGACCGCGGCGCACAGCAGCGCCATCACGACGAACGCGAGGATCAACAGCGTCCTTAGTTTGATGCTTCTGAACAGCTTGTACATGGTAAAATGCCCCCTTTAGTGTTTTTGAACGGCGAGTGCGCCGGGCGGACGACTCTGGATGAACAATTTCGGACAACGAATCCGGCGGCCGCGTGGATAAAACTGTTTGTACTATTAGATACCAACAAATCAGGCGTCACTATCAAGTTTTTTCGCAGATAGAGATGACTTATTAAATTTTTTTATTTTTTTGTATCCATGGACAAAATTGGTGTCTCACAGCGCCAAAAAAGTGGTATAGTAACAGTAGTGATTCGCTTTTTTACAGCCGTTTGAAACTGCTTGGGGGGACATCTGCGATGAACATGATGAACGCGATCAACGCGATCGCCATAATTACCGTAATTACCGCGGCGGGGATGAAAAAGATGCGCGTGCGCGGCATGGGCGGCGCGCGTGTGCGCGGTGTGCGAGTCGCGCGCCCGTTTGCGCTTTTGTTGATTTGCGGGGGGCTTTTTCTCCTTGCGCTCTCGCTCGTCTCGTGCGGGGGCGGCGCGGCGGAGCAGTCCCCCGGGGCGGACGCCGGACAGGCGGGGCAGACCGAAAAAGCGGGGCAGGCGGAACAGGCTCCCGGAAGCGGCGCGGCGTCCGCCGATGGCGCGGGGTCCGCGGACGGCTCAGGTCCCCTCGACGGCGCCGACGGCGGCTTGATCGTCGTCGGCTTTTCCCAAGTCGGCGCGGAGTCGGACTGGCGCGTCGCGAACACAAAATCCATGAAAGCCGCCCTCTCCGAGGCGAACGGATTTAAGTTGATCCTAACGGACGCGCAGCAAAAGCAGGAGAATCAGCTTGCGGCGATCCGGGAGTTCATCGCGCAAAAGGTCGACTACATCGTGCTGGCCCCGGTCACGGAGCAGGGCTGGGACGAGACGCTCAAAGAGGCGAAGGCCGCGGACATCCCCGTGATCCTCGTCGACCGAATGATTCAAACGTCGGACGACAGCCTTTACACCTGCTGGGTCGGCTCCGATTTCCGCAAGGAGGGCGAGACCGCCGTCGCGTGGATCAAAGAGGCGTTTTCCGGCAAGGACAGGCTCGTAATCGTGCATTTGCAGGGGAGCCTCGGGTCCTCCGCGCAGATCGGACGCACGGAGGGGCTCGATGCCGGGCTCGGCGCGAACGCAGCTTGGGAACTCGCGGTCCGCGAATCCGCGGACTTTACGCAGGTCCGGGGCAAAGAGGTCATGGACCGCATTCTAAAGCAGTTCGGCCGCATCGACGTCGTCTACTGCGAAAATGACAACATGGCCTTCGGCGCGATGGACGCGATGGACGAGGCGCGCCGGTCCTACGGCGTACACGGCGAAACCGCGATCGTCTCGTTCGACGCGACCCGAAAAGGGCTCGAGGCCACGCTCGCGGGGAAGATCAACTACAATATAGAATGTAACCCGCTGCACGGCCCGCGCGTCGCGCAGATAATCCGCCAGTTGGAAAACGGCGCCGTCCCCGGCAAACTCGCCTATGTTGACGAAACCGCTTTTGACGCGGCGACCATAACACAGGGGGAGATTGATGCGCGCGACTATTGACACAGCGGGCGCGGGCGCGGAGACGGACGACTCCCGGAGGAGCTGGTTCGCCGTCGGCTCGCTGGCCGGGATTCTCCTTGTGATCGCGACCTTCTTTAGCACGCTGATCAGCAAGGACCCCGAAAAAGCAGCCCCCTTCTTTACGGATTTGATGGTGAGCCCGGCCTATGTCAAAAACGGCTTTGAACCGGCCTACGCATCCCTGACGGACCCCGATGCGACGGACTGGGACTGGAAGCTGCCCGCGCGTCACGGCCGGAGCCTCACGGCCGTCGGTCTCAGCGGGAGCGGTCTTTCCGAATTTCTGTCGCTTGCGGCGCGTCGCATCGAGGATTTTACGATCCTGATCCCTTTTGATTTGGAAGCCGACGAAATCGACCTGCTCTATGGCGACAATCCGCTCTCACCGGGGATGTATCTGTCCGGGATCGGCGAAAACTGGGAGATTTATCTGAACGGCGAGGTCCTCGCAAAACAACTGCACCTCTCGCCGGAGGGGCGGATCACCTCTTTTCGCAGTCAGCGCGGCGTCAGCATCCCTTTTAACCGCAATTTTCTGATCGACGGGCGCAACAGTCTCGTATTCCACATCATCGGCGCGCGCTCCAGCTCCTTTACGGGGCTTTTTTACACCGGACCCTATTACATCGGCGACTTCAAAACGATCTCGAGCACAGGCGAGGGCTACCTGACGGTCGCATTGTGTACGGTCTATCTTTTTTTGGGGCTCTATCACATACTCCTTTATTTTCTGCGCAAAATGGACGACTACAACCTTTTATACGGCATCTTTTCCAACCTCGTCGCGATGTATTTCTTCGCGCGCAGCGCGGTCTTTTACCATGTGTTTGAGGATACGCAGATCACGCAGCGGGCCGAATTTGCGGCGCTCTACTTGGTCGTGTTCACGCTCGCGATGTTTTTGGAGTCGCTGAATTTTGGCAAAATCAAGCCGATCACAATCGTCTACGGGCTGTCCTGCGCCGCCCTGATTGTACTGCAGTGCATCGCGCCGATCTGGTTCGCGGAGGACCTTTTGATGGTTTGGCACGGCTACGGGCTGATCTTTTTGATC
>JAITSR010000319.1 GCA_031287655.1 Clostridiales bacterium | reverse complement strand
TTCATTTTATAGACCTGTTTCATGGTTTCGATAGGATTCCTTTCATTTATGAGTCTTGATCGCCGAGACCTTTTGCGGGAGTGTCGGCGGGAGTGTGCGCGGCAGAGACACTTGCGGAGGAAGGAAGCGCGCGGGGGATCGTCGCGGAGGAAGGAAGCGCGGCGCGGGCGGGTACAGGTTCCGGCTTATTTGCGCGGGCGAGTGTGAGCAGGAACCCTGCCATAATAAAGCAGAGTGCCGTTAGCATGACTTCCTCGGGAACCACGCCGCCGTCGCCGGTGCGGTTCCGGCCTCCCGCCGGGTCCGGCGTCGGCTGTGCCGCGGTCGTATCCGGTGAGGCGGAAGCGCCGCCGCCGACTGTCGCTGCCGCCGTGCCGATGGCCGATGTCGGAACAGGGTCGGTCGCAGCCGACTCGGCGACCGTTGTACTGTCGGCGGTAATTTCCGCGGCCGCCGTCGTGGTTGCTATGGCCGTCGTCGTGGCGGCCATGGTCGTTGTTTCCGTGGCGGCCATGGTCGTTGTTTCCGGGGCTGCCGTCGTTGTTGTGACAGCCGTGGTCGTCATGGCGACCGTGGTTGTCGTCGTGACAGCCGCGTCTGTCGTCGTGGCGGCCGTGGTTGTCGCCGCCGCGGTTGTCGTTGTGGATGCCGACACATTCGCGCTTCCGCCCGCTCCGCCTGCCCCACCCGCAGCGCCCGCAGCGCCCGCCGCAGTGGTGTCGGGCGCAGGCGCCGACGGCGCGTTAGCCATGGTGAGGTCGATCTCCGGCATCAGTAAATTCAGTTGATAAATGACATGGCCTTCCGCATTGTCGATCGTGACTGAGAGACCGTATTTACCCGCAGGAATTTGGACCTGCCTTTGACTGTTTTCCCGGAACGTCTCCTGATACTGCGTGTGGCCTTTGCCATCGAGCAGCTTGACGATGAGCGCGGTCGAAGACGAGATATTGGAGACCGTGAGGTCCATAGCGCCCGCCGCTTCGGCGACGAGCCCCGCGTGCGTGTTTACGCCGCCTTTTTCCCCCTGCCCCGAAAAGCCGTATGGCATCCGCGCGATCCGCTCCTCGGGGGAGAGGACGAGCACATAGCGTGTCGCGGCGGCCTTGAGCCCCATGCTGTTCGTCACCTCATAGGTGACGATGTATGTCCCGGAGGCGTCTGCATCCACACTGCCGGAGAGCCGGACCTGTGCCGTAAGGTCTCCATCGTTTATGTCATACGCGGACGCGCCCTGCTCGGTATAGCCCGATTCGCCGGTGTACAGCACAAGGGGGTTTGAGCCGGACACCGTAAGCGTCGGCGCGGAGCGCGCTCCCGATGCCGAAACCGAAACCGACGCCAGCGCCGACCACAAGAGTACGGACAGCAGCGCGAACGTCAAAAATTGCGTAAATCCATGTTTTCGCGCCCCGCGGTTCTGACGGCGCGTTCTATCCTCTAATTTCATCTGTCTCCCCCTTTGGCTGTAGTTTCATCTTTAGTATTGGCCGCCCTTTTGCTTTTGGTTTTATCCGGCGTCCCGCTACGCGTAAAACCGGTCGAGCGTCTCGCGCACCGTGCGCTCCCAGATAACGAGGTTTTCGAGACGATAGGACACCGTCGAGATGTCCTTTAAGACAAGCTCATACGGACAGCCGTATTTTAAACAGATTTCCGCGGTTTTGGCCGTCTCGGCGCGAATCACGTCCGCGTCCGCCGCGACCGCGACATTTGCGGGGTTTGGCTTGCGCGCGTAAACAAAATCGCGGCCGATCAACTCGGCGCTGCGTTCCTCGTCCGCCCACGGCGTCACGCCGATCTTGCGCAGATTTGGAAACGTCTTTTTTAAGATCGGGATTTTTGTCTGCAAGGGCTCGCAGCAGCCGTAATACGTCAGCGCGCACCGGTCTGCGAGACGCTTCCCATAGAGCAAATCAAACTCCTCGTGCATCGCGGGCGAGACCTCCGCGAACATCTGCGCCATTGAGCGGAACCAAACGTCCGCAAAGCGCGGCGCCTCCCCCGCCACATGATCTTTTGCGGGCAGGTCGTCCGTGAGCGCGGGCGTGCAGTGCAGATAGGGGTTGCGGTATTCGAGCAGGCCGAGCCGTTCCATCTGCTCAAACTCAGAGATCGCGGCCCGCGTGTAGAGCTCCATGATCGCGTGCAAGTGCTCCGGCCGGTCGTACAGATCAAACAGGATCGCCGTAACGCTGCGATACCGCGCGATTTGATCCCAAGGCGCGTGGTAGATGTCATGCCCGCGCAGTCCGACCCGGAGGATGCCGTCGAGGATTTCCTCCGCGAGCGCGACGTTTGCGCGGTCCCGCTCCGGATAGGCCGTCACGTCGGGCATTTGAAACTTTTCCAAATCTGCCTCGGTCTCGAGTTGGTCGATGTATCCGTGGGAATAGATGTTGTTGTTCTCGTCCGTGACGCGCTGTTGTTCGACGACGCTCATGCCGTTGCCCGTCGACATATAGGCCCGCGGGATCAAAAAAGCGTTTTCGACAAGCAAGTCGCCCGGGAAGTATTCCCATTGAAACAGCGTCCGCCGAAACCGCTGCTCCATCTCGCGCGCGAACGGGTGCTCGCAGACAAGCGTCAGCTTGCCGTCGGCGTTCAGCTCATGCCAGGGCAACTCAAAGAGCACGACGGGCGGACGACCGGGGGTGAGCCCGTTGTTTTCGATCATGCGCCGCCGCGTTTTTTCCATAACCGGGAGCGCCGCGATCTGAGCGTATTGCTTCGCAAGCTCCCGCAGCACGGCAATCTCTTTTTTGGAGACCGGCTGGCCGCCATTTTGCCCGTCGGCGTCCGCGCCGCCCATCAACGAGCCGCCGAGCGCCGTCCCGTATCCGCCGTTGTTCGCCCTGCCCGGCGCGCTGTCCCGCGCCCCGCCGTTTGCGCCTGCGCTTTGTTTTGCGTTCATAATTTCTTATGACCATTCCTTTGCGGACTGCTTTACGTTTATACTTTACATCTTATAGGGTCATTGAGTCATATACGCCTTGATTGACTTGCACTTGAAAGCGTGGCTCGGTCTTCCAGCCCTCGACAATCGCGTCGACCTGTTCGGTTTTGATCTCGTCCACAATCGACTCTTTCACTTCTTCAAAGGTCTGGACTGTATGGTCTTCGAGCCGCATGACATGGTAGCCGTATGAGGTCTCGGCGATGCCGACGTCGCCCACCTTGCGCTCCGGGTCATAAGCCCAGTCGATAAAGCCCTGCTCATAGGGGTCCGTCTTTTTGAACGTGTAGATACCCTCATTCGTGAGGTCGGTGTCCTCCGACAGCTCCTGCACGAGGGCGGCCATATCTTCCCCCGCGTTGATCCGCGCTACCGTGTCTTCGGCGAGCGCTTTTGACTCCTCGCGCGTCCTCGCGGGCGGCGCTTCGACCTCGGACTCGGCGCCGTCCTCGCCGTCCGTTCCGGCTTCGGCGGCTTCGGCTTCCTCCGTGGCAGCGTCCTCTGCGGCCGTGTCCTCTTTGCCCTCATAAAGGAACAGGATATGCCGGACCGTGACTTCGTCGTAGTTTGCGAT
>JAITSR010000299.1 GCA_031287655.1 Clostridiales bacterium | reverse complement strand
CTCATGTCGCCCCCAATGATGTGGCCGGACAGGTAAAATCCGTTACTGAATATTTACCCTGAAAATGAGGGTTCTATCAGAATCTTCGCCGTCTCCCGCGCCCGTCGCTCGACTTTGGGGCGGCGGTCGCCCGCCTCTTATTCCCGTCGCTTTGTCCCGTGTGCCCTTCACCTCGTTTCGGGCGCACGAGACAGCCCGCGCCGTAGCCGATCAGGTCGGCGCGGCTTGCGAGGCGCAGCGCCTTTTCCACGAGGTCCCGGTTTTCGGGCTTCCGGTATTGCAGGAGCGCCCGCTGCATGGCCTTTGCCTCCCGGCCCGGAACGTGGACCTTCTTCATCGTGCGCGGGTCGATCCCCGTGTAATACATGCAGGTCGAGAGCGTGCCCGGCGTCGGGTAAAAATCCTGCACCTGCTCGGGCGAATACCGCTTCTGACACAGATATTCCGCGAGCGCAACCGCGTCTTTGAGCTGGCTGCCCGGATGCCCGGAGATCAGGTACGGCACGAGGAACTGTTTTGAGGCGAGTCTGCCCGCGCTGTTCAGCCCGATATTGATCTTCAGGAACTCCGCGCAAAAGGCTTCGTAGACCTCCCGCCCCGGCTTGCCCATCAGCGCGAGCACGTCCTTTGAGATATGCTCCGGGGCGACCTTCAGCTGGCCGCTGACATGGTGCTCGCAGAGCTCCGAAAGGAACGTCCGGTCGCGGTCGAGCATGACGTAGTCATAGCGGACGCCGGAGCGCACAAAGGCCTTTTTTACGCCCGGCACGCCCCGGACGCCGCGCAGAAGGTTCAGGTAGTCGCGGTGGCTGACCTCAAGATTCTTGCACGGGCGCGGGGACAGGCACTGCCGACCCTTGCACGTCCCGGCGCGGAGCTGTTTTTTGCACGAGGGGTTGCGAAAGTTTGCGCTCGGACCGCCGACGTCGTGGATATAGCCCTTAAAGCCCGGCAGCCGCGTGATCAGCTCCGCCTCCGCGAGGATCGACGGGATGCTCCGTTTTTGTACGATTCGCCCCTGATGGAAATTCAGCGCGCAAAACGCGCAGCCGCCAAAGCAGCCCCGGTGGCTCGTGATGCCGAACTTCACCTCCGCGAGCGCCGGAACGCCGCCCTCCGGCTCATAGGAGGGGTGCGCCGCGCGCTCATAGGGCAGCGCGTAGATGTGGTCGAGCCGCTCCGGCGGGAGCGGGAGCGCGGGCGGGTTCTGGACGACGACCGCGCCGCCATGCCGCTGATAGAGCACGTTTCCGCGGATCGGGTCCTGCTCGTCATACTCCGTCATAAACGACTGCGCGTAAGCCGTTTTCGCGCGGAGGACGTCCTCGCCGGACGGGAGCTCAATAAACCGCAGTGCCCCGCCGTCCGGCCGCTTTTGCCCGTCGCGCTCCGCCGCGGAAATCCGCTACGCGATCCCCGGCCCCGTGTCAAGATAGACCGTGCCGCGAACGTCCCTGATTCTCGAGATCGCCTCCCCGTCTCTCAGCCGCCGCGCGACCTCCAAAATCGCGGTCTCGCCCATGCCGTACACGATTAGGTCGGCCCCGGAGTCGATCAGGATCGAACGTCTGATCCGGTCGTCCCAGTAGTCGTAGTGCGCAAAGCGCCGCAGCCCCGCCTCGACGCCGCCGAGGATGACGGGCGTCTCCCGCAGCGCGGAGCGGAGCCGGTTGCAATAGGTGATGACGGCGCGGTCCGGCCTGCGCCCCGCCTTCCCGCCCGGCGAATAGCTGTCGTCCCCGCGCCGCTTTTTGCTCGCGGTGTAGTGATTGACCATCGAGTCGACGACGCCGGACGAGACGAGCAGGCCGAGCCGCGGCAGACCAAAACGCAAAAAAGCCTTAGGGTCCGTCCAGTCCGGCTGGGCGAGGACCGCGACGCGAAAACCGTCCGCCTCGAGCAGACGCGAGATGATCGCGAGTCCAAAGCTCGGGTGATCCACATAGGCGTCTCCCGACACAAATACAAAATCGGGCCGGTCCCACCCGCGCCGCTCCATTTCCGCCCTGCTCACAGGTAAAAACATATGATATACCTTTCTGCGACGATTGACACGCGCAGCCCTAAGCGATATAATACAGATAAAGGATCGCCGCTTTTCGACGGGGCGGCTGTTCCCGGTGAATCTTTATGGGAAGCAGAAACCACCAATCTTTAAGACTTGGCGGTTTCTGCTTTATTTACACTTGTACCTGTCTTTCAACAGGCGGTAAATCTCGACGGATAGAAGCGCTATCTCTAGCGCCAGCTTCAAAAGTGTAAGCTGTTCTATTCTCATCTTACCACCTCCTTTCGCATGGAAGTGGAACAGGCCGCCAAACGGCAAATCCTTTATCTGTTCGGATTATACAACAAATCCGCATATCATTCAATGGATTTACTTTTCCTATTTTCTCCTTCTATTCATCCCACGAAATCGAAATGTAATCTCAATGGCAGCTAAATAACAATAGCTTATGGTATAATGAGATTATGAATAAAAAAGGAATGACAGTTTGAAAAAGGATAAAAATGGAAAAATGTAATCAGAATGTAATAGATTCGACAGTAATATCTGGGTAAATTAAAGAAAGAAATACTTAAGTAGATTTGTTCACAAAAGAACGTTCGTTAGTAAAGCACCCGTTAAGGCAGGCAACTAGGGAAAGAGAGACAAAATAAAAAAGGGGTAAGGGGTGTCGTATGAAAAACGAAAAAGGCAAGAACCAGAGTCATGCGCACGGCAGTGCGCGCAGAACCACACAGAGCCGCAAAATGAGGCGGGCGTTCAGCTGGGCGCTCGTTCTCGCGATGCTGCTCAGTCTGCTCCCGGCGAACGCCGCGTTTGCCGCGCCGGGCGATCCGCCCTCCGCGATCACGGCGCAGCCGCCGCTCGGCGTCGAGTGGACGGTCGTCAGCAGCGCCGCGGAGCTCAAGACCGCGATCGAAGGACCGGCGCTGTATGTCAAGCTCGGCGCGGACATCACAGTCCCCGCGTCATACCGGGACTTCGCGGCAATGAACACATCCAAAGCCGGGGCCTTCATTCTGGACGGCGACGGCAAGAAACTCGTATTCATCGGCGGGCATTACGCGTCGACGGGGCATATCAAGGTCGAGAACGTCTCAAAGATGCCCTCGCTGACGGTGCGCAACATCGAGGTCCACGCGTCGCACGCGCGCGGCTTCATATGGGGCGGCTACAGGGGCGAGGTCAACTTCTCTGAAATGAAGTTCATCGGCCCCGCCGTGAGCGACCTGACCTCGACGAGCAAAGCCGTCAGGCAGAACATCTACAACTGCGACATCACGCTCGCAATCCGTTTAAACAATACGACGGACGAATATGTGCATGTGGGCAACAATGCGATGCTGGCGACACAGGTCGCGTCGACGTCGTCCTCCGGTACGGGCGCCTCGACGTCCGGCCTGAGCAGCGTTCGTACCGCGCCGGCGTTTTCGTCGCGCTTTATCGAGTTCTTTGGGGACAACACACTTGTCAAGCCGCACACGAATTCGACCGGATATCAAAAGATATTCTATCTCGGACGGGATTCGTCGGGCGCGGTTTTCCGCGTCGCGGAAGGCGCAACGCTGGACATTGAGGATCAGAGCCATTCGAGGCAGGGGACCTATCCGAACGGCCTGTTCAACAGCGCGAATAACCGCTCGATCGTGACGGTCGCCGAGCGTGCGACGTTCAACTATCGGAACACGGGCGATTACGGCGGCGTCATCGTGCGCGGCAATACGGCGGCGCACTTTTTGGCGAGTTTTACGATCGAAAAGGACGCGACCGTCAATTTTGCGCTGAAAACGCCGGGCG
>JAITSR010000288.1 GCA_031287655.1 Clostridiales bacterium | reverse complement strand
GGACACGGCGTCGGGCGTCCCCGCCGAGGCCGAAACGGCTGCCGCGGGCCCAGTTTCAGCGGCGGCGGCCCCGGCGGGACCGGCTATGGCTGACACCGGGGAGGCGAATGGGACCGGGGCCGGAGGGTCGCCGAGTCTCGGCGCGCCGGGTTCGGCGGGCGCGGTCCCGGCTGACATCGGTGAAACGGAGGGCGCCGCGGCAGCGAGCGCGTCGAATCCGCCCGTCGGCGGACTGTCGAGCGCCAAGGCGATCTATTCGCGGAACGCGCGGCCCGTCGGCGCGCCGCCTGTGCGTCAAGCCCCGCCGCAGGGCGGCTTTGCGCAACCGGCCATGATCTTCCCAAAACCGGTCGCCCCGCCGCCGCAGGCGCCGCCGAATATTGAGAAAGCTCCGCCGAAAGTTGAGCTCGTGCCGCTTCCGGGCGCGTTCGAGCAAGCCGCCGCGGCGGCGCGCGTGCTCAACAATCCGATGAATCGGATCAACCCGGCGGCCGCGGCGCAATACGCAAAGGTCTCAAAGGCGAAAAACCAGCCGCAGGAGAACATCTCGATCGCGAGCAAATAGTAAAACAGATCAGTCGGTTCGTTACGAAAACTGTGGGAATCCGGAGGTCGGTGTTTTGGACGTGAATGACAAGTCGGGCGCGGACGCGGGCGGCGCGGAGGAAGACCGGATCAACGGCCTGATACAGTCGATCAACCTGACGATGCGCCGCAAGCTGTCCTTGTTATATGAAATCTTCAATCACTCGAACCTCGCGTTCGGTTACGTGAGCGAGGACAGCGTTGAGCAGCTCGCGAACGTTTTTTCCGAAAAGCAGGAGATGATCTATGAGATTGATTATCTTGACCGCAAGTTCTTAAACGAGTTTGAGGGCTTAAAGGCCGCGGTCGGGATTTCGTCGATGGAGGAACTGCGCGTCGGCGACAACGGTCGGCTGGCCGATTTGCGTCTGAACACCTCGGAGATCATGGACATTTTAAAGAAGATCGACGCGCTCGACCAAAAGGTGAATCAAAAAATCGCAAAGCTCCGCGAGGACGTCGCGGCGGATCTCGTCCGAATCAGAAGGCAGCGGCATATCAGCGGCATCTACGGCAGCGATGGCGCGGCGGGTCCGGCGGGCTCGTCCCGTCCCGGCGCTTACGCGCCCCCTCCGGTACGCCGCTCCGCCTACGACGCCAAAAAGTAGAGGGTACTGCCTGTGCAATTGCCCTGTCCGCCGCGCTATGGTATGATGGGACGATGAAACGCGGGAAGCAGAGCAATCTGAGCAAAAACGGCAATTTTTTTCAGATTTTTGTGTCCGGAATCGCCTTTCGGGAGGTCTCCCTGAAATGGAAGCGGTATGTTTTTCTCGCCGCCGTGGTTCTGGCGTTTTTGTACGCGCTTATTTCGGTCGGTCTGTCCGTTTACTACGCCGGGCGCGTGATCCATTGGCCGCTGTCCCCCGTCGCGCCGATCAAGCAAAACCTCGCGTATGAATACTCCGCCGTCTCCTTTCGGAGCAGGGAGGAGGAGGGCTCGGTGCTGCTGCGCGGCTGGCATTTTCGCCCGAATAAGACGGACAGGGCCGTGATCCTCGTGCATGAGTTCGGCGGGAACCGCTTTCCGTTTGATATGGACACGCTCGACCTGATCTCGGCGTTCGCGCGGGAGGGCTTTAATACGCTCGTGTTCGACTTGCGCAATTCCGGCGACGCGGAGGCCGGAATGACCGCCTTTGGGCTGCGGGAGAAGGCCGACGTACTCGGCGCGGTCTCCTATATGCAAAATGTGGGGGGGTATAAAAACATCGTGCTGTTCGGCCTTTCGACGGGCGCCAACACGGCGGCGATGGCGGCGGCGGAGACTTCGCCCGCGGAGGTCGGCGCGCTGATTCTGGATTCCCCGATCGTGGATATGCGGCAGTTCATCCTGTACCGCGTCCGCGAGTGGTCGCCGCAGCTGCCCGACTTCCCGTTCCGCTACACGATACCGATGATGACGGAGGTCTATCTGAACGGCGACGCCGCACGCGCCGACATCGGAACAAATCTCGACGCGTGCGTCCCGCGCCCCGTACTGTTGATTCACGGCAATAACGACGAGATCGTCTCAAAGTCCGACGCCACGGCTGTCTATGACCGCTATCTGACACAGGCCGTGGGCAGGATCAGTATTTGGAACGTGCCGGGCGTCGGGCACGCGGAGGCGTTTTTTCGTGAGCGAGAGGAATACATAGAGCGGATCACGGCGTTTTTGCGCCGCGTCTATCCGCAGCAGGAGGCTGCGTAATGCGTATTTATCGGGCAAAGGACTATGAGGACATGAGCCGCAAGGCCGCGAACATTCTTTCGGCGCAGGTGATTTTAAAGCCGAACAGCGTGCTGGGGCTTGCGACGGGCGAGAGCCCGCTCGGCGTGTACCGTCAGCTGGTTGAATGGTATCGGAAAGGAGACTTGGACTTTTCCGGCGTGACCGCGATCAACCTCGACGAGTATCAGGGGCTCGCGCCGGATGCCGCGCAGAGCTATCGGCGCTTTATGTGGGAGAACTTTTTTTCCCGGATCAATATCCGGCCTGAAAATCTGCATATCCCCGACGGGCTCGCGGAGGACGCGCAGGCGGAGTGCGAGCGCTATGAGGCGGTGATCCGCGGCGCGGGGGGGATCGACATGCAGCTCCTCGGGCTCGGCCATAACGGGCATATCGGCTTTAACGAGCCGGGCGCGGCGTTTGAGAAGGAGACGCACCGCGTCGCGCTTACACAGAGCACGATTGAGGCCAACAGCCGCTTTTTTGGCCGGTCTGCGGACGGGCAGGGGCTCGCGGAACAGATGCCGTCGCATGCCTACACGATGGGGATCCGTTCGATCATGCAGGCGCGCCGGATCCTTGTGATCGTCTCGGGCGCGAGAAAGGCGGAGATCGTAAAGCGCGCGTTCTTCGGCGCGATCACGCCCGAGGTCCCGGCGTCCGTGCTCCAACTGCACAACGACGTCACTTTGGTCGCCGACGCCACCGCCCTAGAACAATTATGAATTGTGAATTATGAATTGTGAATTGCTCTGCATTGTGAATTGCGCTTTGCGAATTGTTCTGCATTGCGAATTGTAAATTGTAAAAAGGGGGTCCGACCCGCGTATGTTACGAATCAAAAACGCGCGCGTATTTCGGGACGACGGAACGTTTGCGGTTGGGGAGATCGAGGCGGAAGGGGCGCTTTTTCGGCGCGTGTCCTTGGATGATCGGCCCCGCTCCAATATTCGGCCCGTTGCCGACGGCGCCGCCGATTATGCGGATCAGGAGATCGACGCGGAGGGCTGCTTTGCGGTCCCCGGCCTGATTGATCTCCACTTTCACGGCTGCGCGGGGTATGATTTTTCCGA
>JAITSR010000252.1 GCA_031287655.1 Clostridiales bacterium | reverse complement strand
ACCCCGCGACGGCAAAGTCCAAGGACGGCAAGACGACGGCCGTATATCTAAAAGACGAGATCGGCGGCTTCGCGTTCCACCTCCTGCAAAAGTAGGTCAAAAGCAGGCAAGAGTAGACAGGCTTATAAACACATGAAAAGAACCGGAGACGATCGGAAAATTTTCCGCCCCCGGTTCTTTTCGTTTCATACACGGCGACGGTTACCCGATCCTGCCCGGCAGCGGGATGTGGCCGAGACTGATCACCGGCGCGCCGTTATATTCTTTCCACTCGGTTTCTTCCGTCAGCACGGACGCGACGACCACAATCGAAAAATCGATCTGCCGCGCAAGCTCAAAAAACGCGTTCATCGTGCCGCCGGTCGAGACCACGTCGTCGACGACCGCGACGCGCTTATGCCGCAGGAGCTCGTAATCCTCGCGCCCGAGAAAGAATTTTTGGGGATACGGCGAGGTGATCGACTTTACGTCGAGCTCGACCGGGTCGGTCATGTAGAGCTTGCGGCTCTTGCGCAGGACGACATAGGTTTCATGGCCGCACAGCCGCGCGAGCTCGTCGGTCAGCCCGATTGCCTTTGCCTCCGCCGTCAGGAAGATGTCAAACGGCGCCGCCAAAGCCTCGAGTTTTTCTTTGAGCGAGACGGCGGACACCTCGTTCCACTTCGCCTGCCCCATCAAGTTGAATGCGTAAATCCCAAAGCCGTCCGGCGACACGACGAGCGGCAGCTCCACCTCGGGCAGCGCGGGGCCAAGCCAAACAGGCCACACCGCAGGCCACTGTTTCTTTTCCATAGCGATCTTTTACCTTTCATTTTAATGCGCGCGCTTTTAACAATTCTGTTGACACAATTCTACACGGTTTTACGCGCGTTGTACAGCAACGGGATACTTGCAAGCGGGGCGCGCTTTCCATATAATGAATCCCGCAAAACAAAATCACGGGAGGTTTCGGCATGAACGAGTTGCTTTTTCCCTATCCATCCAGAAGGAGTCTGGTCTATTCCTCGCGCGGCATGGTCGCGACGTCCCAGCAGCTCGCCGCGCAGGCGGGGCTGGACATGCTAAAGCGGGGCGGCAACGCCGTGGACGCCGCGATAGCGACCGCGATGGCGCTGTGTATTGTAGAGCCCTGTTCCAACGGCTTCGGCGGGGACGCTTTTGTGATCGTCTCGAAAGACGACAAGCTGTACGGGCTGAACTCGAGCGGCCCCGCGCCGATGGCGATCAGCATCGAAAAAGTGCGGGCGATGGGCCATGAGACGATGCCGGCGTTCGGCGTCGCGCCAATCAATGTGCCGGGCATCCCGCGCGCGTGGGCGGAGCTCAGCGAGCGGTTCGGCAGCCTGCCTCTGACGGAGCTCGCAGGACCGGCGCTCGCCTACGCGGAGGACGGCTTCCCGGTTTCCGCGGTCGTCGCCGCCGGTTGGCGCTCGGCGTTTGAGCGGCTGCTGCCCTATCGGAACGACGAGGCGATTTCCCTGTGGTACTCGACTTACGCGCCGAAAGGCCGCGCGCCGCTGCCGGGTGAGACGTGGCGGCAAAAGGATCAGGCGCGCACGCTGCGCGCAATCGCCGAGAGCCGCGCGCGGGACTATTACGAGGGTGAGATCGCGGATAAGATCGATGCACACATGAAAAAAGTCGGCGGCTTTTTGCGCAAAGAGGACCTTGCCGCGTTCAAGCCCGAGTGGGTCGATCCGGTCAGCGTGTCTTACCGCGGCTGCGAGGTGTGGGAACTCCCGCCGAACGGTCAGGGACTCGTCGCGCTGATGGCGCTGAACATCCTCAGTGAGATGGAGCTCGTTTCGCGCGACCGCGTGTCGGACTGGCACACGCAGATCGAGGCGATGAAGCTCGCGTTCACGGACGGTATGCGCCACATCACGGACCCCAAAGCGATGGACGTCAGCGTGGCGGAGCTGCTCTCAAAAAAACTCGCGGCGCAACGGCGCGGCCTGATCGGCGCGCGGGCGATCGACCCCGCGGGCGTCCGCCCCTTCGACAAAGGCACCGTATACCTGTGCGCCGCGGATTCCGACGGCATGATGGTCTCGTTTATCCAGAGCAATTACGAGAGTTTCGGCTCCTTTGTCGTCGTGCCCGAAACGGGTATCTGCCTGCAGGACCGGGGCGCGAATTTCTCGCTCGACCCGGCGCACGCGAACTGCCTCGCGCCCGGAAAGCGCACCTACCACACGATCATTCCGGGCTTTTTGACAAAGGACGGCAAGGCACAAGGCCCGTTCGGCGTAATGGGCGGCTTTATGCAGCCGCAGGGGCACGCGCAGGTCGTGACGAACATGCTCGACTACGCGTTAAACCCGCAGGCCGCGCTCGACGCGCCCCGTTGGCAGTGGGTCAGCGGCAGGCGCGTGATCTGCGAGCGCGGCGTGCCGCAGCACATCGTAACGGGGCTCGCGGACCTCGGGCACGAGGTCGAGTATTCGATGAATCCGGGCGCTTTCGGGCGCGGGCAGATCATCCAAAAGAACCCGATGGGCGGCTACATCGGGGCGACGGAGCCGCGCGCGGACGGGGCGGTCGCCGCGTGGTAGTCCGATTGTAACTAGTCAGCGGTTAACGTGTTCACAATCGTCGCTGTGGCCGGGTCAAGGCCCCGTCGTTCGCTCCCGCTCACTTCCACGGCTCGTTGTTCACACTATTTCCACTTCGCTTCCTCCGCCTCCCGGCGGCGCTCAGTTCCACCGCTGGACGCCGGATTGCCGGCGCGCGGCGCGTCCGCGCCACGTTCAATCGGACGACGTTGCTC
>JAITSR010000244.1 GCA_031287655.1 Clostridiales bacterium | reverse complement strand
CGCGTCGGTCAGGTCGATCGCGCCGCCGCTTCCCGTAATTCCCATCAAACGCAGATGAACAGTGTCGCCTGCCTTGTTCAGCAGGATTTTGTCCACGGAAATCGGCTTGCCATCCTGATGCAATTCCACACGCGTAATTTCGGGCAGGTTGTCGTCCGTCACTTCCATACGCTTCGTCACGCTGTTTCCAACGGCGTCCTTTGCGGTGATTTCGAGCGTATGCCGGCTTGCGCCGCCGGAAATCGGCAGGGCGTAGGTCAAAATGCCGTTCTCAAAATAGGCCGACATATCCCGATCGGCCTCGCCGACCACCGCGCCGTCCAACAGGAACGTATAGCGCGCGTCCTGTTCCGGCGCGCCCTTGATCAAAATCTCGCCGCCCGTGAACACGCCGCCGTTGATCGGGCTCTCCAACATCAGGGAGGGCGCGGCGGTGTCGACGGATACCGTCGTTTGGAAAATGCTTCTGTTTCCCTCTGCGTCCGCCGCATCAAATTCCAACGTGTGCAAACCGTCCGGCAGGGCCAGCTCCTGCTGCCATTCCGTCTGATAACCGCCGTCGAAAGTATACGTCGCGCCGCTTGCGCCGTCCACCGTCAGCGTGCCTTTTACAGGCTCGTTCGCGGACAGGATGAAGCTGTTTGTGCCGCTTGCGAGGCCGAAGTCCGCGCCTTCAATGCCCGCGACCGCGCCGGACGCCGTGACGGCAAGAGTCGGCGGCGTGGCCCCGACCAGCGCTTCCGCCGACGACATTACATACGCGCTGTAATGGTACACGTCGCCCTCGTCCGTCGTTTCCGAAGCGCCCGCGCGAACCTTTACGCTGTATTGCCTGCCGGGGGTAAAGCCGATCGTCCTGTATAATCCCGCGCCGCTTTCATCGGTTTTCTGGCGGTATTTCGTCTCGCCGCCCTCAATGTATTCCTCTGTTTCGGGCACGTCATACCGCCCGCCGATCAGAATTTGCCCGCCCGCCGCCTGTTCTTTGCTGTAATATACGGCGGCTTCCTTCAAAAGGCCGTCTTCATAGACGTCGACATAATAGCCTTCCAGCTTATCCTTCGCAAAATCGTCGGCGATCATCACCCTCAATTTGTCGTTGCCCGCGTTGACAAGACTTGCGCTTGCCGGAGCGGTCGGCGCTTTTGCGTCCGTGATCGAAACCGCACCGCCGACATTGTATGACGCGTAGCATGTTCCCTCGTCGATCAGCGTCAGTCTGACGGTATAGTTCCCCGAGGCCACCGTATCGGGCAAAGCAATCTCCGCGGACAAATTCTTCGCAGGGATGTCTTTTGCGAGCAAAATTCCGTCCGCGTCCGGGACGTCGGATATGGAGACCGAAACCGTCGCCGTGTCGAGGGCCTCGCCCGTCCAATCCACTTTCAGCCTGCCGCCATCTGCAACGGCGGTTTGCCCCGTCAGTTCGCTGATCGGCGACGCCAGCACGGCGCCTACGTCATAGGCCCCGCCGTCCGCGAATTCCAGCAAAAACTGCGGGTTCGTCTGCTTGGCTTTCGGTATCACGATATACGCGACATTGCCCACGACGTTGACGTTCGCGTTTGCCGCCGCGGCCCCGATCGCCGCTTTTTCCGCATCGGTCAGTTCCTCGCCCGTTCCGAGCCCCGCGATCAGATTCGGCTTTTGATAAAAGCTCAGCGGGTATGCCGCGCCGTTATTCCACATCTTCGCGACGCCCGCAAAGTCCGGCGACAGCGCCTGCCCGTCCGCGCGGCTGACCGTCAGGATATAATCGCCCGAAGGTTCGCCGAAGGTGATCACATGGCTGCTCTGCTCCGGGTTGGAAATGATATTCGTCGGCACAAGCCCGCGCGTCCGCTGCATAGACGGCGCGGACGGCGGCGCGGAGGATTTTAGCGCCGCAAACTGTCCTTTCGTCAGGCTTTGATCGGGTACGTTCCCTGTAATATAGACGAGGTTGCCGCCGACCGACACATACCGCGTTTCACCCGTTTCCGGGTCGGTCCCGACGGGCGTCGGCGCGGTCATGGCCCTGAACGCCATCAGTGTGCGCGAGCTTGCGCCGGAGGAAGTGATCTTCAAATCGCCGCTGTCCCACCAGTACACGAAGCCGACTTTCACAAAGCCCAGCAGCGCCACGCTGCCCCACAGCTTTTCCGTTCCGCCGCCCAGTTCAGCCGACGCAACCTCCATGCCGCCCACCAGCGGTATGTCGGCCGGCAGCGACAGCGCGACGCGAATCATCATTTCAAACAGTTTTTCATTGGCGACCAACGAAAAGTTCCCCTTGAACACCTGCAGGAAATTGACGTTCGCGTAGACGGAGAGGTCAAAATTCGGATACCATGTGGCGGAGACGCCGCCGCCGTCCAAGAACCGCGCGTTTTTGATCATCTTTAAGCTGACGTCGCTGAGCCGAATACTAAAAGCGCGCAGAGAAAGCTCCAAATCCGCCGCGCCCGTCATGATCTTGAAAATGTCGAACTGCACGTTCAGCAGCAGCTTGAAGGGCGGAATCCCGTCCGTGCCGTAAATCGTGTCATACAGGTTGTCGAAGCCGCCTCCGCCGCCCGTCACCCAGAAAATCCCGAGGCTGTCCACGTTGATGCCCGGCTCAAAGCCGCCGATTGAGAAGAACAGTTTATCCGGGATCGGCGCGCCGGACGGGTTCGACTTGATCACGAGCGCAAACGCGAGCGAGAAGTTTGCTGCGTCCGCCTCGCCCTCTATACCCACCCGGTAGCCGCCGATCGTGTTGATCGACAGATCGCCCGACATCCTTGCGGGCAGGAAGCTGACAATCTGCGGCAATTGCAGATGCGCGTCCATGTTGATGCCGATATGCCCCGTTTTTTTGCCGTTTTGACCATACAGGACGTCATGCACGGTCGCGCCCGCCTCCAACTGGTGTACGGCCTCCGTCGTCGGCGCCTTTTCCGACGCTTCCGGCTGTCTCCACGGCTCCAATCCGCTGTTGCCGTTGATGTCGGACAAATCCCACGACGCGTCCTTCGTTTTGTTTTCGCGCGCGGTTTTCGCGCCGCCGGGCGTCATGAAGGATAAATCCAGCCCGCCGCCGAACGAGATGATGTCGTAGGTTTTACCGGGGTTGTTCGCGTCCTGAATCTTGCCCATGAGACCGTATTTGAGGTCGATGAGAAATCCGCCGATCGTTTGCAGCGCGTCCACGGCGTTGTTCCACATCAGCTCGATGTATTCCTCATTCGCCCCGAGGGAATCCCCTTCGACAATCGTCCCGCGTGAATCGTACTCCGGCACGACGTAATTTGTTCCGGCGTTCAGCTTGAAGGCCGCGCTGCCGCTGCGCACCGTGGTGTTCGCGCCGATCGTGGTCAGCTTGCCGTTCATCAGTACCTCGACCGTGCCGGACGCGCTCTGCGTTACGACAAAATCACTCCCGCGATAGTTCAGGATATGGTTGATGTTGATGTCCTTATCCTTGCCCGCCATGCGGTACAGATTTTCCGTTTTGTCCTTGATCAGCTCGCCCCGGAATGTGAAAATCAAATCCTCCGGGTCGTAGCCGGTCGCGTCGTTCCGGCCGTCCGCGCCCGCAAAGTCGGCTTCGTCTTTATACGGCACGATCTTATATTTGGCGCCCGTATCCCGCTGGACGGTGAGGATGCCGTATTTATCGCTGCGGTAGCTCTCGTCGCTCGTCATGTGGACCCGCATCGCAGACGAGGTAAACAGATTCGGCACGTCGTCGGGCTGATTGCCGTCCCACAGGAAACAGAGCTGATACGGCCCCGGCGCCATATAGTCCTCGAGCAAAACGGACACGCTTTTTGTGTCCGCCGCGATCGTCAAATTGTCCGTCGGGACCGAATAGTTCTGGTTTTCGCCGCGCAGCTCGATCGCCTGCAGGCCGTTCGCGAAAAAACTCATGCCCGCGCCGCTGACGGTCAAAAACCGCCGTTCGTCATTATAGGAAATAGACGGCTCCATGCCGTGCAGGGTAATCGAGGGCAGGCTCGGGTCTTTGGCGGGGATAAAAATGTAGTTGGTCGTCTCGCCCAGCTCGTAATCCTCCGCGTAAACGCCCAACTCGTTGACCGCCGGGTCCATGTTGTACACGCGCGTCACAAAGCTGCCCAGCTCATGGTTGTCACGCGGCTCGAACTTGAAGTCAAAGAAGGTCGTGAGGTTTTGCCCCGCCGCAAAATCCACAATGTCGGTGTAGAGCGGATCGTTGTTGTTATAGGGGATCCACGTCCCGCCGTCGGTCTGCCGCTGCGTCGTAAAGCCGATCGCGTACACCACGACCGCGAGTTTCTTGTAGTTTACGCCCTGCAAAATGGGATTGGACACGGTGGAGTTGATCCGAATCAGATTGTCGGCCGCGCCGCCGGAGCCGATGTACGCCGTTCTGCTCTCGTTGAATTGCAGCTTCGCGGGCGCGGTCGTGTTGATCAGCACCTGATTGTCCCTGTTTTTTAAATTGGCCGTCACACCGTAAAAAGTGGAAAACGACTTTTCGCCGCCCGCGGGGATCGTGCCAAGGTCGAAGTACAGCGCGGCTGCGCTGTCCGCCGTGCGTTGTTTGTTCAATTCGTTGGAAAAGGTCAGCGTCGGGTCGATCGTATAGTCAAACTTTTGCGCCGCGACGTTCGCCCAATGGGCGAACGTCATTTGA
>JAITSR010000233.1 GCA_031287655.1 Clostridiales bacterium | reverse complement strand
ATGTGAACGGCGAATTTAGTCCCGAAACCTATTTATTATGCTGATTCTAACGCACTTTCCTTCATAGAGTCAAGGTACTGATAAAACGCCGCATTACGGGCTCGCAGCGAAAAGGATTTGAACAGCCGCATACGCGTGTGCTATACTGGTTTAGAGAACGTATGAATTTAGGAGCCGACATCTGTGAAAAAGCGTTTGCAGAATTTTCTTGACCAGTATATTTATTCGGACAGTCTCGACTTTAACGCGCGCGTTTTCAATCTGATCTGCGTCGTCGGGATGCTCGCGCTGCTCGTATCCGCGCTCGGGCATGTGATCGAGCGCTCGAATATCTCTATGATGGTCGTCAAGCTCGCGATGATCATCGCCGCCTTGGCGCTGTTCCTTTTCTGCAACCGCTTCCGGCAGCACAGGCATGGGCGCTGGCTGATCATCATCGGCTACTGCGACCTGATGTTTCCGATGATTTTTTTTGCAAACGGCGGGAGCATGGGCGGGATCGCCGCCTATTTTGTGCTGACGATGGTCCTGATCGTTTTGCTCGCGCACGGCGCGGCGTTCTACGCCTTCATGGGGACGCACGTCGCGATCATCGTCGTCTGCTACCTCGCGGATCACTTCCGGCACGACCTGATCCTGCCCCTCAACACATTCCAGCACTTTGCGGACAACATCATCTCAATCATCGTCGCGGGCGTCTTTATCGGCCTCGTGATCAAGGGGCTCAGCGAACTGTTCATTCGCGAGCAGGGGAAGGCGAACGCCGCGAACAAGGCAAAAAGCGACTTTCTCGCGCAGATGAGCCATGAAATGCGCACGCCGATGAACGCGATTATCGGGATCACGTCGATCCTCTCGTCGACCGACGACATCCGGCAGCACAGAGAGGGCATGAAAAAGATCGAGGCCGCGTCCGCGCATTTGCTCGGCGTAATCAACGACATCCTCGACATGTCGAAGATCGAGGCGAACAGGCTCGAACTCTCTTTTGAACATTTTGATTTTGCAAAGATGCTCGACGGCGTCGCGTCCGTGATGGACGGCAGCCTCGCGGCAAAGCGCCAGCGGTTTTCGATGGAGATCGACCCGGCGCTCCCGCGGTATTTTTACGGCGACCGGCAGCGGCTCGCGCAGGTCGTCACGAATCTGCTTTCAAACGCAAGCAAGTTCACGCCGGAGGACGGGGCTGTCACGCTGCGCGCGTCGCTTGCCGGGGGCGCGAAAGCCGCAGGCGGTCCCGACGTCGCTCCTATGGCTTCCGCTGATGTCAACGCCGTCGTCTCCGAAGCCGCCCCTGCAGCCGCCGACGCCCCTTCCTCCGCAGCCTCCGCTTCCGCTGGCGCTGACGGCGCCTCCGTCGATGCCGCAGCTTCCGGCACCGTCGTCCCCGAAGCTGCGTTTCTGGTGCGTCTCAGCGTATCCGACACGGGCATCGGCATTACGGACGAGCAAAAAAACCGCCTGTTCTCATCCTTTGAACAGGCGGACAACAGCATTTCCCGAAAATACGGCGGGACCGGCCTTGGACTCGCAATCAGCAAGCGCATTATCGAGCTGATGGGCGGGCGGATTTGGGTAGACTCCGAACCCGGGCTCGGCTCGACCTTCTCGTTTGAGGTATGCCTGCCCGAGGGAGACGCGCCGCCGACGCCCCTGCCCGCTCCGGAAACCGCGGACGGGGAGACCGAGGGCGGCACAGACACCGACGCCGATACCGATTCCGACGGGCGCGGGGCGCACGACTTTACAGGTAAGACGATCCTGCTCGCGGAGGACATTGAGATCAATCGCGAAATCATCACCGCGCTGCTCGAGCCGACGAACCTCACAATCGAGTGCGCCGTCAACGGTCGGGAGGCCGTCGAGCTGTTCACCGCAAAAGGCGGCGCTTACGACCTGATCTTTATGGACATTCAAATGCCCGAGGTGGACGGGTATGAGGCGACACGCCGGATACGGGCTTCGGACGTCCCCGCCGCGAGGACGGTCCCTATCATCGCGATGACCGCGAACGTATTCAAAGAAGACGTCGACCGGGCGCGCGAGGCCGGAATGAACGGACATCTCGGCAAGCCGATCGTCCTCGACGACGTACACGCCGTGCTCGCGCGTTACCTTGGCTCAAAAAAATAGTCTCACTCGGCATCTTCCTTCTGCGGCGGATTTATTCTTGCCAATTCCTTTACGGCGCGGTCGAAGTCGCTTTCAAGCTGTTTCATTTCCCGTTCCCGGTAAATCTCAAATTCCTTCTCGGCTTTTTCGATGGCTTTTTTGTGGGAAATACGACCTGTACCCTTTAAGACATCTCGGCGCAATGCAAGAATCTGGTTGTCGAGAGAGGCAATCCAATCCGTCATAGCCATCGGCTGTTGCTCCAACGCAGTAAATTCCGCAAAGTCCAAAAACTGCGATACAAGCAGATTAAGCCGCGTTAGCTCAATTTCAGACAGATAGTTCTTTGCTATCTTTACGTCGTCTCTTGTGATATATTCACCTCTGAAATTGGTCATGCCGACCAGAGGTTTATCGCTGTCCACGCGGTCATATATCAGTTCGGCCGCCGTATGAGAATGTACAGCAAAATGCAGCTTGTTTTGAACGGTGGCAAAAAACTTCTTCGTCATATCCGAACGCGGGTCATAGTCGGTTGCCGTAGCGTAAATGTCAGTGACCTGCTGATAGAAATTGCGCTCGGATGAGCGAATATCACGGATGCGTTGGAGCAATTCGCGAAAATAGCGACCGCCGCCTTGCTTCAGACGTTCATCGTCCAAAGCAAAGCCCTTTTGTATGTACTCATGCAAACGCTGTGTTGCCCAACGACGAAAGCGGGTAGCTATCTGAGACTGCACCCGGTAGCCGATGGCGATAATCATATCTAAATTGTAATGATCAATATTTCGCTGTACTTGTCGCATTCCTTCGGTTCGAACTAACAAGAATTTCTTGTAAGTTGTCTCGGGCAGCAATTCACCATCAGCATAGATATTTTTGATATGCTGGTCGATGTTCTGCTGTGTCGTATCATAAATCTCGGCGATTTGGAGCTGCGTCAGCCATAAATCTTCGTCCGAAAAACGAACGGACACATTTGTTATGCCGTTTTCATCTTGGTAGAGAATGATACTGTTCTCCGGCTTGCCCATTATGATTTTCCTCTGACATATTCGTTTTTTCCACGCCCGGTAAAATCAGGTACTTGCTGATTTTTGTAGGAAACACATCGACTACCGTGTTTAGCGGTAGTCGATGTTGCTAAAACAGAAACAAGATTTTTCATGTTTAAAAGACCGCAGCGGTGAAAAAGCACAATCATTGTTTCTGTTTGCTTATCGCTCGACCCAGCCTTGGAGCGTCTCGTGGACGAGCTTTAGCTGCTCGATGATCTTGATCTCCTGCGGGCATTTCGTCTCGCACGCGCCGCACTCCACGCACTTTGTCGCGTCGGTTCCCGCGCGGGTCAGGAACATGTACGTGCGCCTTGAAGGCTCAAGGTTCTCAAATTTCATCGCCGTGTTGTAGCGGTCAAACGCCGTCGGGATCGCGACGCCCTGCGGACACGGCAGACAGTATTCGCAGCCCGTGCAGGGGACCGTCACGATCTGTTCATATGTCTCCTTCACCTTTTTGAGCATTTCAAGGTCCGCGGACGTGAGATTGCCCGGCGTCATATCCGGCTCGGAAAAGAGCCTGATGTTCTCTTTGAGCTGCTCGAGCGTACTCATGCCGCTCAGGACCGTACTCACCTGCGGGTAATTTGCGACGAAGCGGAACGCCCACTCTACCGACGAGCGCGCGACGTTTGCCGTATCGTAGACCGACTGCACGGCCTTTGTGATTTTGCCGAGGTTGCCGCCGCGCAGGGGTTCCATCACAACCAGCGCGAGACCGAGTTTCCCGGCGAGCTCGATCCCCTTTGACGTGACCTCGCGGTCCGTGTCGAGGAAGTTGTGCTGCACCTGACACATGCCCCAGTCGTATTCCTGAAGGATTTGGGCGAAATGCTCGTAGTCTCCGTGGTAGGAAAACGCGATCGCGCCGATCAAGCCTTCGTCGCGGAATTTTTCAAATTCTTTTAAAACCTCGCGCTCCTTGATCTTCGGCCATGCGCCGCCGTTGATGCCATGGATCAGATAGACGTCCAGATGGTCGGTGCGCAGTTTTTTTAGCGTGTTCTCAAGATTGCGGCGGATCGTCGCCTGATCCTTCATCTCTCCAAACGGCTGCTTTGTCGCGATAATGGCCTTCTTGCGGCGCTCGCCCTCCAACGCCTCCCCGAGCACTTCTTCGCTCGTGCGGCTGTGATAGCCGAACGCGGTGTCAAAATAGTTGACCCCGTTGTCGACCGCGTAACGGATCATCTCATACGCCGCCTCGCGGTCCACCGCGCCGTCGCTTTGGCGCGGCAGCCGCATACAGCCCATTCCGAGCAGCGACACGTCGTACCCCAGCTTTCCGTAGTGACGATATTGCATTGTACCCACCCCCGTTTCCCTTGCGGCGTCCTGAACCCCGCCGCGATCCGAATGTTCGTTTTCGCGCGCCGTACCAACCGTTTTTCTGGGGAACGGGCAACGAAAAACCGCCCGTTCAGAGGCGGTTTCTGAGCAAATGCCGGTGGCCGGACTCGAACCGGCACGGTGTCGCCACCGGTGGATTTTGAGTCCACTACGTCTGCCAATTCCATCACACCGGCACATGTAAGACGGTGTGATTATATCACGCTGCGGCAAAGTCCGTCAACAAAAAATTCAGCCGCGCGCGTGGCGGCGCACACCCGGCGCATCGGCACAGCCCGGCGCACCCGCGCAGCAAAAAGAGCCGGAGCGATCGGCAAATCCGACCGCTCCGGCTCTTTTTGCTGCGCGTACCCGGCAGGGCCGCGACTCTCTTTACTTTAGCCCCGTCGTTGAGATGCCGTCGATCAGGCTGCGCTGAAAGAGCAAAAACACGACGAGCACCGGCAGCACGAACATCGTCGCCGCGGCCATCAGCTGCGTCCACTCCACATTGTACGAATTGTTGAACGCCTGCAGGCCGATCGAAAGCGTATACATCTCCTGCCTGTTCAGATACAGCAGCGGCCCGAGGTAATCCGACCATGTGTTCAGCATCACGAAGATGCCGATCACCGATACGGCGGGCTTGCCGAGCGGCAGGACGACGCGAGCGTAGATGCCGAACTCCGACGCCCCGTCGATCCGGGCCGCGTCCACGAGGGAATCGGGGATATTCATGAAAAACTGCCGTAAGATAATCACATAAAAGGGCGACGAGAAAAACGCCGGCACGATCAACGGCGCGTAAGTCCCCGTCAGCTTGAGATTCGCCCACACGCGATAGAGCGGGATCATCGTGACGACATACGGGATCATCATCGTCGACATCACGAGCGTCAAAAGCGGTTCCCGGCCCTTCCAACGGATTTTGGACAACGAGTAGGCGACCATCGGCGCGGAGATCAGCTGCCCGACAAGGCACCAAAACGTGATCCACATCGTGTTGCCCATATATTTGAAATAGGGCAGCCGCTCCAGCGCGAGCTTGTAGTTGTCGGGATAAAACTCCCTCGGAATCAGATGGAATCCGCCGGGGGACAGCGCCTCGGCCCGTGTCATAACACTCGTGGAGAGCATTACGACAATCGGCGTCAGGAACATGCAGCACAGCAGGATAATGACGATCATGCGGATCGCGTTCATAACTTGTTTTTGGATTTTTGCGTTCATCTCATTCGCCCCCCACGCTGTACGTCACGCTCTTTCTTACGACCCGCAGCATAATCACGGTGATTCCCGCGATGATCAGGAACAGCAGCCACGCCATCGCGGCGCCCCTGCCCATGTCCATGTACGGAAAGGCGTTGTAATACAGATACAGGGGATACATCATCAGTGAGTTCCCCGGACCGCCGGTCACATAGTTCAGACCTCCCTGCATCGCCGAGAGGATGATGTTCACCTGCGTAAAATACTGGAAGCCGTTGATGACCATCAGCACCATTTGATAGAACATTACGTTTGAAATCGACGGGATTGTGATGTGCCAAAACCGCTGCGCGCCGTTCGCGCCGTCGATCGCGGCCGCCTCATAATAGCTGGCCGGTACCTCGTTGAGCGCCGCGAGCAAAATCATCATCGTCGTCCCGACGCCCCACGCGCTGATCAGGATCACGGCGGGCTTCGTCCAGTTCATGTCCATCAGCCAGTTGGGACGGTACAGCCCGAGAAATCCCAGAAACTTGTTCACGATACCGTTCGAGGCGTCGAGCATGAAGATCCAAATCATCGTGCCCGCAACGAGCGGAATCACAGACGGCAGGAAAAAGAGCACGCGCGCCGCGGTCTTGCCCCGAAAATCTTTTTTGATCAAGAGCGCGAGGCACAGCGAAAACGTGATGTTCACGGCCATGTGCGAAAACGTGTAGATCAGCGTGTTTTGAAGCGCCTGCCATGTGATCGGATCCGTAAAGACCTTGCGGTAATTTTCGAAGCCGATCCATTTTGGCGCCAGCACGGGGGAAAACTTTGTAAAGCTGTAATAAAACGACGCGCATACCGCGTAGACCGTAAAGATCGCAAAACCTATGAGCCACGGGCTCGCAAAGAGCCAGCCGTTGATTACGGCCCGCTGTTCGATCCCCCGGTGTCTTTTTTTTGCGCTGCGTTTTTGTTGATCCACTCGACGCCTCACCCGTCCTTTCTGTCCCGCTTTGCGCTTGGCTTACCGTTCCGCGTTGCGCTTCCCGTTATTCAACCTTCATCTCCTTGACCGCGGTCTTCATGTCCTCGATCGACTGGTCGACGGTCTTTGCGCCGGAATAGACGTCCTCATAGCACATTTGCAGAAGGCTCATTAGGCGTCCGGATTCCTCAAAAACAGGGAAAGGGATATAGTTTTTTGTATCCTGAATTGCCAAAAACTCCTTAAAGCCCCGCGCGGCCTGAATGTCCGGATTCTGCGCGATCACCTTTGACGCGGGCAGCTTGATGTCGACAAGGCAGGAGATGACATTGCCCTCACCGAGCGTTTCAAATTGCATGAAATCCCACGCGCCCTCTTTCTCCCTTGCGGTGGACGCAATCGCGTGGTAGCTGTTCTCGAGCCTGCTGTGACCGGCCGGTTCGCCGTTCCCGCCCGGGATCGGCATGATGCCGTATTTGAGTTCCGGGTTGTAGTCCGCGATGACCTGCACGGTATAGAGCCCGTTCATCATAAACACGACCTGATCCGCGAGGAACGGGTCGTTTTCCGTGCCGCGCGCGGCCTGTGCCGCGGAGATAAACCGGTCGGCGACTTCACGGCCATACAGGTCGCGGTATTTCATATTCATCTCAAGCGCGAGGCGCAGAGCCTGTTCCGGCACAACCGGCGTGCCTTTGCCGTCCGGCGTCTGCGGGCGCAGGTCGCCGCCGAACGCGTAGGTGCCTTCCAGCTGATAAGCCTTGTAAGGGTACATCGGGAAGCCGAGCACCTTCATCTCGCCGTCGTCGCCGATCTCCGTGCAGGCCACGGCGATGTCATACAGTTCCTCCATCGTCTTGGGCAGGTCGTCGGGGACAGTGTAGCCGTGCTTTTCCAGCAGCGTTGTGTTGTAGAACATGCCGATGATCTGGTTGTAGTTCGGGAATCCCCAAATCTTGTCGCTATAGACACCGGCTTCAAGCACTTCTGTGTCGAAGTGTTCGTCGACGTTCACGCCGGATTTTGAGATATAGTCGTCCAGCGGCTCCAAAAGCCCCTGCGCCGCGTAGGGGACGACGCTTTCGCCCATGACCGTAAAGATGTCGGGGCCGCCGCCCGCGGAGATCGCGGCGACGAGTTTTTGTGTGTCGCTCGAACTCAGCGGCACGACCTCATACTGATCCTGCGACTCGTTATAGACATTTACGCGCGCGATCAGGCGCTTTTCCGGCTCGCCTGTCGCGCCATGCCAAAAGTCGATTGTCTTCTTTGCGCCGCCGCTCGACGGGGCGGCGGCGGCCGTCGTCGCAGCGGCTTCCGCCCCGCCCGCCGCCGTAGTGGCCGCCGCGGCAGTCGTCGCGCCGCCCGCGGTGGTTCCGCCGCCGCAAGCCGCCAAGGTCAGCAGCATACAGCCGACCAACAGGAGCGCGGATACATTCCTTATCCCTGTCGACTTCCAAATCTTGTTCACTTTTCTCATTTTGATCTCCTTTTCTCTGTTATGATAATCTCTTTCTGCTAATCTCTCAGCTTTACGATTGCGTCGCAGACGACCGGCACGTTGTGGTTCAGCGTCGACGCGCCAATGGCGTTGCGCGCGTGGAGCCCGCGTTCGCCCAGCGCTTCGGCCAGCACGTCTGAAAAACCGTCGGCGACCTTGTAAATGTCGCCAAAGCCCTTCACGGCGCTGACGCACACGATGGATTTTACGACAAAGTCCACGCCGTCCAAGCTGCCCGCCGCATCCTTGATGTACTTTAGCACAGTGAGGCCGCAGAGTCTTGCGGCTCTATAAGCATCCTCCACCGTAAATTCCGAGCCGACGCGGCCGACGTAGGCGAGTTTGCCATTCTCGTCGACCGGCTCCACGCCGCTGATCCACAAAAGGCCGTCCACGGTCTTGTGGGTCACGACGCCCTGTTTTTCCAGCCGAATCGGCGGCAGGTCCAGTTCGATCGCTTTTAGTCTGTTGATTTCCATGCTCATTTTTACACACCCTTTCCGTTGTTTAGGATTCCGGCGGAATCCTCTTAAATATCTTCCACCGAAGTAAAGCGGTTCTTCATCACCTGATACCAGAGCTCGTCGGAATCCTCCGGGAGCCTGCGGTCGTAAAAGCGGTGCGCCTGATTGACCGTGCCGCCGTCCACTTTTATGACGGCCCCGGTGATGTGGCGCGACAGCCCGGAGACGAGGAACAGCGTTGAGTTCGCGATGTCGTAGGCGCTTCCCCCGCCGTAGTCCGGCTGGCCGTAGTCGCCATGCCGCCCCCGCTCTATCAGCTTTTCCCTGTCGTCGCCGATCTCGGCGAAAATCTCGTCATTGTTGCCCGTGAAGATGCCGCCGGGGTTGATTACGTTTGAGCGGATGCCATAGGCCGCGTATTCGGCGGCGACCGCCCCGGAGAACGCGTTGATCGCGGACTTTGACGAGGCGTATGCCGTGTTCGGAGGCATTCCGACGACGGAGTGGATCGTTGAGATGTGTACGAACGCGCCGCCGGTCTTTTTCATGCCCGGCAAAAAGCCGCGCACCATGCGCATCGTCCCGTACAGGTTCACCTGCTGCGTGTACTCGAACCGCGCGTCTTCCACCTGTCCCGTAAAATCGCTGCGGTTGATCCCGACGTTGTTGACGACAATGTCCACATGCCCCGCGCGCTGATTGACTTCCTCGATAAAGCGCAGTGTGTCGTCCCTGTCGGACATGTCGCAGCGTACGAAGAAGCAGCCCGGCGCGTCCTTGCGAAATTCCTCCGCGGTCCGCTCTCCCTCCGGATTCATGCCGTTGATTACGCAGGTCGCGCCGTGCCGGATCAGGACCTTTGCGATGTACTTGCCCATCCCGTGCGCGCCGGACGTCACGACGGCGGTTTTGCCCTCCAGCAGTCGGTCATAGTTGATATGTTTCCCGGAACTTTTGTTCATCATGCCCTCACACCCGCTTTCCCCGCCGCGCGCTCAAAGCCCGCCTGCATATACGCCATCCCGCCGTTTACGTTCAGCGTCTCACCGGTCACAAACCGCGAGAGGTCGCAGGCGTACCACAGTGCGGCGTTCGCGGCGTCGAGCGACTCCGGGGACCCCGTGAGCGGCTCGCGGCCCGGGTGACCGTCAAATGGATACAGGGCCGTATTCACGCGGATATGGTAGCGTATATAATCAAACGTCGCGTTCCGCGCAAAGGAGTTGATCGCGCCGGCGCAAGCGGCGGCGGCCGCGGTGTTCGGCAGGGCGGCGTCGACGAGGTCCGGGGCGAACAGAACTACGTCGCCTCTGCGGTTTTTCTTCATTCCGGGCAGCAATTCCTGAAAGCAGCGGACCGCGCAGCCGAGGTTTACCCCGAGCATTTGGCGCAGATCGGAAATCGAAAAGAGATGCGCCTCGCCCGTTTTGTACAGATCCGTCGCGCCGACCAGAATATCCACATAGGGAAATTCCGATAGTACGGCGGAGCACAGGTCCTTCATTCGGGGCGCGGCCAGCTTTTCGGTAAACGCCGCGACTCCCGGGATTTTTTCTTTCAGATCCGCAAAAGCCTCACAGGTCCTCTGCCGGTCCTCGTCGGCGACGGCGACCCGCGCGCCGTGTTCCGCAAACGTCTGCGCGACGGCGCGCCCGACTTGGGACGCCCCGCCGAGGATCAAGGCGTATCGGCCTTCCAGCATCGAAGCATATTTCATGTGATTACCATCCTTTTACATCTTATACCATACTTTTCCATGCCGATCAATCGCGCAGCTTCGCGATGGTCTCGACTTCGATCGTGACATGGTGGTTTGGCAGGTTCCGCGTACCCATCACGGTGCGGACATGCTTGCCGCGCTCCCGGAGGGCCGCGAACATCACATCCGAATAGCCGTCGTATACGCCGTCGAGGTCATAAAAGTCGTCCGCGACCTGAATCAGGCCAAAAGACCGCACGATCTGCTCGATCCGGTCCAGCCCGTACAGATTGTTCAGCATGTTCAACTGGATCAGCCCACACCATCTGGCCGCCTTGTAGCCTTCTTCAAGCGAGAGTTCCGCGCCGACCGCGCCGGTCCAGATCGGGCCGCCTTTTAAATGGTCCTCGCAGGCGGTCCCGGACACAAACACGAGTCCGTTTGCCTCCCTGATCCCGACCAGAGCCCTGTTTTTGTAGTCGACGAACGGAATGTCAAATTCACTGACCGCCTGGTCGAGCAATTCTAAAAATCCTGTACTCATTTGATTTATCCTTTCCTGTGTGTTTTGGAAACATTAGTTAAGAGCGGCGTAACGCATCCGCTGCGCGCCTCCGCTCGCCGAAATCGAGACGCCTGAGACATAGGAGGCCATGTCGCTCGCAAGGAAGAGCGCCGTGTTCGCGACGCCGTCAATGTCGGGCCGGCTCGCCGCCGCGCCTCTCTTGAGCGGCGCTTTGGCACATTCCGGTCCGTTGACGCCGAATCCGGCAAAAATTTCATTGACGCGTACCTCGTGGATGCCGCCCTCGACCGCGGGAACCCTTGTGAGCCCGCCAAGCGCGCCGTTCGCCATTGTAAACAGCAGGGCCCCCGGCGCCGCCTTAAACACCGAGCTCGACGAGATATTCACAACCGCGCAGCGCCCATGCGCGATCATCGCGGGCCAAAACGCTCTGCAGGTCTGAACGACGCTGTGCTGGTAGACTTGCAGGATCAGGCTGTCGTCAAAATCCGTCGCGCGCTCAAACGGCAAAACAGCCGCGGGGTCGAGCCACGGGTCGTTGACGAGCGCGTTTACGAGCTCCCAGCGCTTTTTTACCTCAAGGCAGAAGTTCTCGACCGACTCGGCGTCTGAAAGGTCGCAAGCCGCGGCAAAGCTGTTCTTTGATAGGCCGCTGATCTCGGACACGAGCCTATAACCCTCGCGAAGGTCCTTCACGCCGAGCGCGACCGCGGCGCCATGCCGCGCGAACAGCCGGGCCACCGCCTTTCCGACCGCGTTGTCCGCGTCCGTGACGACCGCGGTTTTTCCTTCCAGCAATTTTTCATAGTTCACGGCAGCACTCTGTCCTTTCGTGGGAAATGATGGTTGTGCGCGATCAGTTGTTCCGCGCCGTTGACATACAGCGTCTCGCCCGTGATATAGCCTGCCATGTCGGATGCCAGAAACAGCGCGGCGTTCGCGGCTTCCAAAAGCTCCCCGCGCCTCGGGAACGGCTGCACGGTACCCCAGAAGTCCGGTCCGTCGGCCTCCCCCGACTGCCGCAAAAGGTCGTCCCCGATCGGCGGCAGGCTCGCGCCCAGTGCGATTGCGTTCACGCGGATTCCGTCGGCCGCGTATTCGAGCGCAAAGGCGTTCGACATCGCAAACTGCCCGCCTTTTGCCGCGCCATAGCCGGAAACCCGGTTCATGCCCTGAATCCCGTATTGGCTGCCCGCAAAGACGACGGCGCCGCCGCCGTTCTCCCGCATGGGGCGCGCGAGGACCTTCATGATTTGAAACGGCGTCAGGACGCTGACCGCGAGCATTTGATCCAAGGCCTCGGCCCGCATCTCGTCAATGTACGCGGCTTCATACAGGTCCGCGGCGTACAGCCAAACGTCCGGCGCGCCGAAGCGCTCGAGCGTCTCTTCGCAAACCGCGGCGATCCCGTCCGGGTCCGCCGGGTCTCCCGCCAAAAAGGCGTGATCCGCGCCGACCCCGTTTAGCGATTCCAGCAGCCGCGCGCCGCGCGCCGCGTCCGCGTCCATCACCACAAGCCGCGCGCCATGCCGCGCGAAAAGCTGCGCGTAGGCGTCATAAGGCGGCGCGGTCCCGCCGGTGATCCAGACATTTCTGCCTTCCAGCAACTTGTCATATCGCATGAATATGACCTCCCTTGATCCCTTTGATCCCTTTGGTCCCCTTCGTTGACTCTCGATTAATCACGGATCCGCACGATCGCGTCCACGACGACCGGATACTGCGACTCATGGTTTGCCGAGCCCATCGCCGCGCGCGCGTGGCGGCCGCGTTCCCCGAATACCGTGACGATGACGTTTGAAAAACCGTTGACCGTCGCGGGCATCGCCCAGAAATCCCCGCCGGAATTGACGAGGCCCAGCACTTTGACCCACTCCACGATCCTGTCCAGATCCCCGAGATAGTCCTTGAGCGTGCGCAGCATACTGACCGCGCAGAGCCGGGCGGCTTCAAAGCCTTGCTCCTGCGTGAGCCCATCCCCGACGCAACCCTGCATCAGGGGATTGCCCTGCGCGTCCGTCGGTCCGTGCCCGGACACGAAAAGCAGATCGCCGACCCTGCGGATCGGCACGACGGCCTGCCCGCGACGGCATACGGGTTCCAAGGTGATCCCGATTTCTTCCAACAACTTTTCCGTATACATCTTCTTTTTCACTCCCTCTTATATTATATGTTTATTCGGAAACTCAGACGTCTTGCGATGACTCGGTTTCGCGGCTATGCCGCGAAACCCTCCCCCCACTCGTCGCCTTCGTTTCCTCTAAACCGCTCTGCGTATATCGTTTCGCGAAAATGCGGTTTTCGCAAAACTCCGTGCGCTCTGCGCTCGCACGCCACCTCATTCGGTGTCGTGTGAGTGTATTCGGTTAATGGACTTTCCGAATACACTCTGAATAAGTATATTGAAAACTCTTGCAATTCCTTTGTTTTTAGGCTTTCGGCGGAAGGAACGGCATCTTCCAATAATCCTCCGGCGCGTTTTCCCAATCGGGCAGAGACAACCCGTTTGCGTCGAACACGACGGCGCCCTCGCGGATTGTGACTTGGCAATCGAGCTTGCTGTCGCCGCGGAGGCGCGCCTTTCCGCAATCCACATAACCGTACTCGCCTTTGAGTACGCGAAGGACCGCGATGTCCGCGCAGGCTCCGACAGAGAGCGTCCCGAGCTCCGGACGCCGGATCAGTTTTGCGGGCTCGCTCGTCGACTTTTTGATAACGTCCGTAAGCGACATGCCCATCGCGATGAATTTGGACATCAGCTGGAGCTGGTCGAGGCCCGCGAACCGCACGCTTGAGACGTGCATGTCCGTAGAGATCGTGTCCGGCGCGAAGCCGTCGTCCAAAGCGCGCTTCCCGTTGCGGAACCAAAAACTGCCCCCGCCGTGCCCGACGTCAAAATAGACGCCGCGCTTACGCGCCTCCCACAGATGCGGCAGCACTTTGCCGTCGTCGTCTACGATCGGGAACTGCTTTGCGAACACATGCGTGTGGATGTCGCCCGGACGGAGTTTTTTTGTGACCAAATCCTCGTAGGTGCGCCCCGGCGGTTCGTAGTTCGGGCAGAAGTCTATCATAAACGGGAGACCCGCCATTTCGGCCGCCGCGAGCCCGCTGTCGACCGAAGCCCACGGCGTGTGTACCGCGTCAAACGGCTTGCCGACCCAGTAGTGGGCGGCTTTGATGCCGACGACGATGTCGGGGTACTGTTTTGCGACGGCCGCGGTGATCTCCGGGTGCAGCTCGCTTGGCGTCTGCTCCGACTCGAGCACGAGCATCCCCCGCGCCGCGACGTTGACCATCGCGAGGACCCGGACCGTCGAGACGTCGATTACGGTCTCCTTGAAATTCAAAAAATCCCGCCACCCGGTCGTCCCGACGTCCACGGTCGTCGTCACGCCGGACCTCAGCATGTGCGTGTCCGCGTCGATCGTCAAAAGAGTGTTCTTTGACGCGATCGGCAGCAGCGGGTAGACATGCGTGTGGATGTCGATCAGCCCGGGCGTGACATAACTCCCCCCGGCATCGATTACCGTCTCCGCGTCCGCCGCGGGAATGTCCGCCGCGACCTGCGCGATCCTGCCCCCCTTGACCGCGACGGCGCGCTTTTCGTTGATCCCGTTCGCGGGGTCAATCACATGCCCGTTCACAATCAGAAGGTCGTACTTCTTTTCTGGATTTGCCATTTTGCTTTCCGTTCCCTCCTTACGCGAATTTTCGTTTCCCGTTATTATATCAAACGCCGTCGGTTTTCCATAGGTAGGCGTCCTGCCGGATATGCCATTCGCCGCTCGCGCCGCGCAGAACAATTTCAAACAGGTTCGGTGTGACGTAGATTTTGGGTTCACCCAAAGCCAAATCGCCGTCCGCAGCCGCTCCGGGCGCGGCGCCGAGCCCCCCGGGCGCAGTCCCAGACTCCGCCCCGAGTTCTTTCACGGAGTCCGTATAATGCCCGTGCTTTGCGCCATACGCGCGTTCGGCGTAATACAGCCGGTAGAGACGAGTCCGGACCTCTGTGTCCGGCGGCATCGCAAATACCGCGTCTGTCCGGTCGGCGAACAGCACATACCCCCACATTTCGGGTATGTGAATGTTGACATGGCCGGTCGGCGCCCACGTCCAGTAGGAGGGCGGGCAGAGCTCCCCGCTCCCGGCCTTTCGCGCCTTTTCGTAGCGGCTGCCGCGCGTTTCGGTACGATAGGCCACGCGCATAAAATTCGCCCGCCAAATATCGCCCGGTTGGGGTCCGTAATGATCCGGATAGGACTTCCCCGGATCCGTGCATTGGAGCGCGTACCAAGGGATTTTAAACTCCGCCGACCAGAAGCGGTTTTTTTGTGCGGCCGCGGCCGGGTTATTCAACTCGCCCTCAATCCAAACCGCGCTCATAGCGTCGGACATGTCCCACGCAAAGAGCGCGCCGGACGAGGAGGGCTCTGCGTCACGGTACGCCTTGCTCAAAAAGAGGTCCCAGACGACGTTTTTGGCATTGATCTCAAACTCGATGTAGTGATGCAGCGCGGGGTCTGAGACAAAAAAGAACTCGATCGCGTTATCCAGATAGACGGGTTGGTTTTTATCCGTCACATAGGCCCAAATCTCATTTTCCTCGAGCCACGCGCCGATGTAAAGATAGCGGTCGTCCCACCGGAGCTTTACGCGCGTCCGCTTGTTTGGCCGCGGCGCGTCGCGGCCCGCGTCGATCGCAAAAAAATCCTCGATCCACGTCCCGCGCTCCCAAAATGGTTTGTCGAGCCGACCGTCCAACAGAGGTAATTCACACTCCGCCCTATGCGCGATCGCATAGGGCGGAGTCCAATCAATTCTCGGCGCGCTTACGTTTCCATACAGCATAAATGATACTCCTAATTTTCCGTCTTAACCGTCGTTTCTTTCGAATAGAGCTTGACCCATATCACAAACACCAGCGTTCCGGCAAAGACTACCGCGCTGGACGCGAGCAGCATTCTGGGGACGCCGAACCGGTCGCACAAATAGCCGATCGCGACGCCGCCGATCACACGGGATACGATCATGCCGACCAGATTGTTCATAGTCTGGCCTGTCGCGCGCAGCTCCCGCGGGATATTTTTGTCGATATAGGTCACGATGCTGTAGTTGAGCGTGACATAGGTGAAGCCCTGCGCTAAGTTTATGCCGATCACGAGAAGCGGGTGCGTGAAAAAAGAGAGCAGGAGCCAGCGCAGGCCGGAGATGCAGGCCGAAAGCGGGAGCATCCGCTCATATCCGAATCTGTCTATCATTTTTCCTGCGATAAACCAAAATGGGATTTCGGAGATGGTCGCGGCGAACACCATCGCGCCGATTTGAAGGCTGCTCGCGCCGATGGATTGAAAATAGAGGGCGTAGTAGCCTTGAAATGTCATTCCGCCGATCGAAAAGATCAAACTGATGAAAATAAAACAGACTATTTTTTTGTCCCGCAGCAGTTCGCGGAATTGGCGGCGCGCGCCTATGCTCCTTCCGGCGGACGAAGGGGCGAACCTGAGCGCGGCAAAGCCCATCAGCAGCAAAAGGCAGACCATGAAGAACATTCTTTGGTAAGAGACGTCCATGAGCCTGCCCGCAATCAGGGCGCTCGCCGCAAAGCCAAGCGTCCCCGCCAACCGTATCTGCCCGAAATCAAGCTTGCTGCGCCCTTCTTCGATCGTTTCGAGCGACAGGCTGTCCATCAGCGGTTGGATCGGGCTGAAACAGACGTAGAAGGCGCTGACCAGAAAAAAGATAAAGGCGATGTGCCGGGTCAGGTAAAAGCCGAGAATAAGCGCGCCGCACACGAGGAACAGCAGGGAAAGCACGCTCGTGCTGTTCTTTGCCCTGTCGCTTGCGAAGCCCCAAAATGGCTGCGTCAGCAGGACCGCGAGCGTGGATACGGAGGTGAACAAGCCGATCTGCGTTTTTGTAAAACCAACACTGTCAAAATACAGGCTCAAATATGTGCCGTATACCGATTGCGCCGCGTAGAAAGAGAGGTATATCACTATCAAATAGAACGGGAACGTCTTTTTTACCGCAGCGTCAACCATTTGCCCTCCGCCACATGCAACTAAAATCTGCTAAATACGAACCGTGTAAATAAGTGAGGTCATTTACAATAATATCAAGTAAAAGTGTACAACTTTTCTATTTTATTGTCAATGCCGAAAAACAAATTTTTCGTTGCGACAAATTGTACCATTAGTATAAGTTAATCACAATTCCATGAAAAAAATTGTTGACACAAAGCGTTTAATGCGTTATAATTTTGGGTAAGAATTAACTATAATACATAAAAAGAGGGGATGTCATATGGCACAAATCACAAGCGCGGCCAGCGCGCCGCCAGCACCGGCCACAGCGAGGAAGCGCCGCTTCGGGAGCGACAACGTCGAGCTTGCCATCCTCGGCCTGCCGGTGATCGTCTGGTTCATCCTGTTCGCGTACATCCCCATGTTCGGCATACTGATAGCGTTCAAGCGCTACAGGCCGCTCGGTGAGAACTTCATCGACAGCCTCATACAGAGTGAGTGGATGGGGCTTGACAACTTCACGTTCCTCTTCAAGACGCCGGACGCCGCCATCTTCTTCCGCAACACGCTGCTCTACAACGCGCTGTTCATCGTCACCGGCATCGGCGTCTCGGTCACGCTGGCCATCATGATCTCGCTGATCCACTCCCGGCGCCTGGCCAAGACATGCCAGACCTTGATGTTCCTGCCGCACTTCCTGTCGTGGGTAGTGGTGGGCTACTTCGTGTTCGCGTTCCTAAGTTCCGACAAAGGCTTCGTCAACCAGACGATCAAGAGCTTCGGCGGCCAGCCCGTGCAGTGGTACGTCGATTCCAAGTACTGGCCCGCCTTTCTGGTGCTGATCAACACATGGAAGACCATGGGCTACAGCATGATCGTCTACCTCGCGAGCATCACCGGCATAGACCAAAGCCTGTACGAGGCGGCGGCTATCGACGGCAGCTCCAAGTGGCAGCAGGTGCGCTATATCACCCTGCCCATGCTTGTCCCCATCATCACCATTATGTTCATCCTCGCCGTCGGGCGCATCTTCACGTCGGACTTCGGCCTGTTCTACAACGTGCCGCGCCGCTCAGGCCCGCTGTCGGACGTCACGCAGACCATCGACGTCTACGTGTACAACGCGCTCATGCAGCGCAACAACATCGGCTTCGCGGCAAGCGCCAGCGTCACGCAATCAATAATCGGGTTCGTCACCATCCTGACGGCCAACTTCGTCGTCAGCAAGCTGAACCCCGAGAACTCGCTGTTCTAGGAATGTATTCGGAAAGTCCATTAACCGAATACACTCACACGACACCGGACGAGGTGGCGTGCGTGCGCAGAGCGCACGGAGTTTTGCGGAAATCGCATTTTCGCAAAACGATATTCGCAGAGCTGTAACGCCATAGATTGGCGTTACAGGGTGGAGCGCGTTGGAGCAAGAAAGCGGAGGCATTTAGAGGGAACGAGGGCGACGAGTGGGGGGGAGGGTTTCGCGGCGTAGTCGCGAAACCGAGCCATCACAAGGCGTTCGAGTTTCCGAATAAACGTTTCGAGTGAAGAGGAGGCTCGCATGGCAACCAACAACGCAACAAGTATCCCAGCGGACGGCGGCAGGGCTGGCGGCAACAGTGGCTTGGTGAAGTTCAACAGGATATCCGCGCCGTCCAACTTCCTGTTCTCCGCCCTGTTCGTGGCGCTCGCGCTCGTCTGCGTCATCCCGCTCGTGTTCGTGGCGATCATCTCGCTCTCGTCCGACCTCTCGGTCCAGACGGTCGGCTACTCGTTCACGCCCATCGAGTGGACGACGAACGCCTACACATACCTCTTCCAGTCGGGCGACTCCATCACGCGCGCGTTCTTCGTGTCTGTAGGCGTGACCATCGTCGGCACCATCATCGGCCTGTCGCTCAACGCCTCCATGGGGTACGTGCTCTCGCGGCCGTCGTTCAAGCTAAAAAAGCTCTACACGACGATCATCTTCATCCCCATGCTTTTCACGGGCGGCATGGTCGCGTCCTACATGGTAAACAGCCAGCTCCTAGGGCTGATCAACAGCTACTGGGCGCTGATCCTCCCGATCTCCTGCTCGCCGTTCTACATCATTATCCTGCGCACGTTCTTCCAGACGACCGTGCCGGACTCCATCATAGAGTCGGCGAGGATAGACGGGGCATCCCAGCTGTTCACGTTCTTCCGGATCGTCCTGCCGATATCCAAGCCGGCGCTGGCCACCATAGGGCTGTTCCTCTCGTTCGCCTATTGGAACGACTGGTTCTTGGCCATGCTCTACCTGAAGTCCGACCACCAGTTCATGTACCCGCTCCAATACGTGCTGATCCGCATCGAGCAGAACATCGACTTCTTGGTGTCCAACACACAGTACTTCAGCGCCACTATGTCCGGCGGGCGCATACCGGCGGAGTCCTCGCGCATGGCGCTGGTTGTAATAGTCGTCCTGCCGATAGCCTGCTCCTACCCGTTCTTCCAGAAGTATTTCATCTCCGGGCTGACCATCGGCGCGGTCAAGGGATGAGGCGCCGGGCGGCGGCTGGGCCACGTTCGGGTCGGCGGCTTGCTAACTACTGCACCGCCTATCGTTTCATGCGGCCTTGAAAAGGGTAATTATGAAATGGTAAGATATAGGCAATTAAGGTTGCGGCGGCGCCGCGCCTTAATGTAAGCGGTGAGAATCGCAAAAAAAGGAGGAAACACAATGGTAAACAACCCACGGAACACCAAGCGCAGGCGCGTCTTCGCGCTGCTCGCCCTGCTGATGGCGCTCGCGTTTGCGGCGTCGGCATGCGGAGGCGGCGCGGCCACCACGACGACAGCCTCTGCCACCACGGCGGCGGCCGCCGGTGACGCCACCACGGCAGCCACGACGACGGCGGCCACCACGGCGCCCGCTGCGGCTTCCGGCGAAATCCCCACGCTCATATGGTTCATGGGCACGTCCGGCACGCCGCCGACGGACCAGGCCATAGTCGAGGACAGGCTGAACGAAATCAGCGTGGAGAAGCTGGGCGTCAAGGTCAAGACGATTTACTACACGAACGAACAGGTCCTGCTGGCTATGACCTCCGGCGAGAACTATGACATTTCGTTCACGGCAGAGTGGTACAATAACTACCCGGTGCAGGCGCTGGCCGGCTACTTCGCCGACATCACGGACAAAGTCCAGACCGAGACGCCAGAGCTATACGCCTCCATGCCGGAGGTCGTCTGGGAGGGCACAAAGGTCAATGGCAAGATCATGGCCATACCGGTCAAAAAGGACTACGCGGCAGAGCTGTTCTGGATTCTGGACAAAGCCCTCTTCGTGGACGAGCTGAAGATGGAGATCCCGGACGCCATGTCGTTCTATGACGGCGAGAAGTACATGAAAGCCGCCAAAGATGCGTTCAAGGCAGGCGTGCCTGCCGCCTCCAAGGCCGAGTACCCCATGCACCTCGCGCGAAGCGGCGTGGGCGGTATCTGGAACATGTTCGACATGATCAACCAAGACGTCAAGATCGGCGTCAGCTATGACTACATGGGCACGCCAGACGAGAACAAGATCCTGTTCGTGCCGGAAGACAAGCAGATGATGGATTACCTCAAGGCCATCCATAGGTGGTACACCGAAGGTTACATCACGCCGGACGCCATGACCATAGAGCAGGTCCCGGACACCGAGTATAAAGCGGTAGACAGCGGCCAAGGCTTCTATGGCGCCGATGGCATATGGAGCGGCGGCAGGGGCTACACGGTGCTGATCTCCAAGTGGGGCGGCCCGAACCTCTCCACGGCCAGCATACGCGGCGCTCTCAACGCTTTCAACGCCAAGTCCAAGAACCTCGATCTCGCGCTCAAGTATCAGGAGCTCGTGAACCTCGACCAAGAGTACCGCGACATCCTGCGCTACGGCGTGGAGAGCACCCACTGGAACAAGACGCCGGAAGGCCTCGTCCAAAAGACGGACCAAGGCCGGAGCGGCTACAACGTGTGGGCATTCTCACAGGGCTCGTACTCGCTGTCGTCCGTCGAGGCGACCGAGGGCGTCAAGGTCGACCCGAACATGTGGAAGGTCATCTTCGACGGCTATAAAGACATCAAATCCACGAACTCCATCGGCTTCTCGTTCGACCCGATAAGCGTCGAGGCGGAGCTGGCGGCCTGCGGCGCCATCTACAAAAAGTATGACTACGGTCTCGTGACCGGCACGCTCGACCCCGAGACGGAAGTGCCGAAGATGAAAGCCGAGATGGAATCCGCCGGTCTCTCCAAGATCATCGACGAATGTCAGAAGCAGTACGACGCTTTCGTAGCGGCCAAGAACTAGCGGTGGCTGTGGGTTATCGTAAGTGGCGCCAAACGTGATTGCGCTGGCGGCAATGTAAGTGTACCCATTCAACTTAGTAGCACAAAACACCACGGCAGACTTTATCTGCCGTGGTGTTTTGTGCTTTCCCGCCGTCAGCCCTTCACCGCGCCGATCGCGAGGCCTTGGACAAAATACTTCTGCAAGAAGGGGTAGACGGCCATTATCGGTACCATCGTGACGACGACGCTCGCCATCTTGACGCCGTCCGTGAAGGGGATCAGGTTTGCCTGCGCTACGCTGGAGGACATTTCGTTTGCCGTCGACTGTATGATGCTTCGGAGCACGAGCTGCAGCGGCTGTTTGAACGGCGACTTGATAAAGAGCATCCCGTTCCACCACTCATTCCACCGCTCGACGCCGTAATAGAGCATAAACGTGACGATCATCGGCGATGCGATTGGGAGTATGATCCGGAACAGGATCGTCACGTCCGACGCCCCGTCCAGTTTGGCGGACTCCTCCAATTCGAGCGGGATCGCGGCAAAGTATTTTCGCATGACCGTCATATATGTAATTGAAATCCCAGTCGGCAGGATCATAGAAAACAAGGTGTCGATCAGCCCCAGATCCTTTATTAGGAGATAATAGGGGATCAACCCGCCGCTAAAGAACATCGTAAACAGGACGATAAAAAAGAGGAATCTTTTCAGCGGGAAGGACTGGTTGAAGCAATATGCCATAAGTACGGTCAGCAGCATGTTGTAGAGCACACCGACCACCGTGACAAACAGCGTCACCGCGTAGCCGGTGTAAATGACCTTGAAGCGAAACACCAGATAATAGGAGCCCAGCGTAAACGCCTTCGGATACAGCATAAACGGGGTTTTTACATAGGTTGATTCCGGCGTGAACGACACCAGAATGGAGTTGTAAAACGGGTATAGGATCAAGAGCCCGAATACGCACAGGAAAACGATGTTGATATAGTCGAACAGATTGTTGCTCCGAAGGTTCCGCTTGCTCAAAAGATTCAGCTGTGACGTTTTTGGCATATCAATACACCTCTTTTCAAAAGCGTGTACGCGGCGATATTAAGCGATGCCCGTACCGCTGACCCGTTTGCAGATGAAGTCCGTAAACACAAGCAGCACGCAGTTTGTGAGGCCTTTGAACAGACCGACCGCCGTGCTGACGCCGAAGTTTGCGGTGCGCTGGAAACTAATGCGGTAAATGTAGGTGTCGATGATGTCGGCCACCGGATATACGGTTGGGTTATAAATGTTGAAGATCTGTTCAAAGCCCGCGTCCATAATGTATCCGACGCGCAGGATCAGTGTGACGACGACAATCATCTGGATTCCGGGCCACGTCACGTTTACCATGCGGTGCCAGCGGTTCGCGCCGTCAATGATCGCGGCCTCGTAAAGCGCGGGGTCAATCGCCGTGATCGCGGCGAGATATAAAATACAACTCCATCCGGCTTCCTTCCAGATCAATGTGCCGACAAGGAACTGCCGAAAGATACTCTGATCCGTCAGGAACTGAACCCGGTTCAGGCCCAGAACGGCCAGAAGGTTGTTGATCGCGCCCGTCTGTCCCATGATGTTTAAGACAATGCCCGCGACTATGACCCACGAAAGAAAATGCGGGAATGTAAACAGTGTTTGCAGGAAGCGCTTCAACCGCCTCTGTTGGAGCTCATTGATCAGCAGCGCGAGCATGACGGTGAACGGAAAGAATGCGATAATCTGCAAAAAAGCGATGATCAGGGTGTTGCGAACCGCAACCCAGAAGTCTGTGTCGACAAACAGCATTTTAAAATTGGCAAAGCCGACAAACGGACTCCCGGTGATCCCCAGATTCACCGCGTACTTCTTGAATGCCAGTTGGATGCCGTAGATCGGGATATACCTGAAGATCACAAAAAAAGCGATGCTCGGGAGCAGCATGAAATAGATGTGCCGACGCCTCACTACGCTGCTTCCGAACTCTCTGAGACGGCTTTTGATACCGATATGAGCGATGGCTTGTCTTGACATGGGCCTTCTCCTTTTGGCAAGCAGCGGGGGACGCGCCGTCCCGAAAGCATGTGCGGCGCGGCGCATCCCCACGGGTAAATTAGTTCAGCCGAGCCATGTCCCGTCTTGAATGTGCTTGACCTGATCCTCGTAATTGGCGGGGATGTACGG